>NZ_JBFBDO010000013.1:0-109596 GCF_040683335.1 Kitasatospora sp. NPDC093806 | reverse complement strand
CCGGAACCGTTCCACCACCGCCGCCGCGGCCGGAGCGGTGGTCCTGACCGGCGCCCTGGTGCTCGCCGGATCGGGCAGCGCCGCCGCGCAGACCACCGCCCCGACGACCCCCGGCCACCCGGGCGGGACCCTGTCCGAGGAGGAGTACTGGCAGCGGGCCGAGGCCTGCTGGAGCGCGGCCGAGACCGATCCGACCCTCGACTGCCCGACCTCCTGAACCGCACGCTCCCGCGCGATGCCCGACGGCCCCGGACTCCGCCGAGTCCGGGGCCGTCGGGCCGAGGGCGCCGTCAGATGTGGACGGCGGGCCCCGCGTCGGTGCTGCCGCGCCGGGTGAGCAGGCCGAGCAGGGCGGCGGCGAAGGCGACCACCGAGGCCACCGCGAAGGCCAGCGACATGCCGCTCACGAAGGACTCGTGGACGGCCCCGGCCATCGCGTCGACCACCTGCTGCGGGGTGCCGGCCGGGGCGGGCGGGGCGATGCCGAGTTGGGCGGCCAGGTTGAGGCCCTCGGCGTGCGCCGGGTCGACCGGGGGCAGCCCGGCCCCGGCCCAGTTGCCGGGCAGCACGTCGGTGACCTTGGCGGCCATCATCGCGCCCAGCGCCGCGGTGCCGAGGCTGCCGCCGACCTGCATCGCGGACTGCTGGAGGCCGCCGGCCACGCCGGAGAGCTCCAGCGGGGCGTTGCCGACGATGACCTCGGTGGCGCCGACCATGACCGGGCTGATGCCCAGGCCCATCAGGATGAACCAGAGCGACATCACGCCGGTGCCGGAGCCGGTGTCCAGGGTGGACATGCCGAACATCGCGACGGTGGTGAGCAGCATGCCGGTCACGATCGGGATCCGCGGGCCGAGCTTGCCGATCGCGATGCCGGCCACCGGCGAGCCGACGATCATCATGCCGGTCATCGGCAGCAGGTGGACGCCCGCCTGGACCGGCGTCATCCCGTGCACGTTCTGCAGGTAGAAGGTGACGAAGAAGATCGCGCCGAAGAACGAGAAGGCCATCAGCACCATCAGCAGGGTGCCGGCCGACAGCGGCACCGAGCGGAACAGGCCGAGCGGGATCAGCGGCTCCCGGGCCACCCGCTGCCAGAGCGCGAAGGCCGTCATCAGCACGACCGCGCCGCCCAGGAAGAGCAGGGTGGAGACGTCGCCCCAGCCCCACTCGGGGGCCTTGATGATGCCGAAGACGAGCGCGAACATCGCCGCCGAGAGCAGCACGATGCCGGGGATGTCGAAGGACTTGGCGGCGTTCTCGGCCCGCACGTCCTTGACCACCCACAGGCCGAGGGCCAGCGCGAGCAGGCCGACCGGGATGTTGATGAAGAACACCGACTCCCAGTTGACGTGCTCGACCAGCAGGCCGCCGACGATCGGGCCGGCCGCGGTGGAGGCGCCGATCACACCGCCCCAGATGCCGATCGCCATGTTGAGCTTCTCGGCCGGGAAGGCCCCGCGCAGCAGCCCGAGCGCGGCGGGCTGGAGCAGCGCGCCGAACAGGCCCTGCAGGACCCGGAAGGCGATCACGGTCTGGATGTTGCCGGCGAAGCCGATGGCGGCCGAGGTGGCGGCGAAGCCGACCGCGCCGACCAGGAAGGTGCTCTTGTGGCCGAACCGGTCGCCGATCTTGCCGGCCGTGATCAGGAAGACCGCGAGGGCCAGCAGGTAGCCGCTGGTCACCCACTGGATCTCGGAGGGCGCGGCCTTGAGGTCGGCCTGGATCACCGGGTTGGCGATCGCGACGATCGTGCCGTCCAGGGCGACCATCATCACGCCGACGGCGACCGTGAGCAGGGTCAGCCAGGGGTGCCCCTTGAGGCTCCTCCCGGCGGGTGCGGTGGGCGGCGGCGGTCCGTCCGCCGTTGCGCTCTTGGTGAGGGACTGGCTCATCTGGGCCCTCCGGGGGCTGGCAGCGGACGGACGTGGTCGTGGCGCCCCCGGCCCACCCGTCCCCACGAGTGCCCGGCCCGAGGGGCGCCACCCGGCAGATTATGGCAGGCTCTGCCATTCGGCAAACACTGACTTCTGACCTGCTCTGCCATTTGTCAGAGGGCTACAGTAGTTTTCGGAACGCCCGCTCCAGCACCCTCCGGAAGGCCCCGCCATGGCCGTTCAGCCCGCCCCTCCCCCCGCCACCCGGGAGCCCGGACTGCGGGCGCGCAAGAAGCAGCGCACCCGCGAGGCCCTGATCGAGGCCGCCCACCGGCTCTTCCTCAGCCAGGGCTTCGCCCGGACCACCGTCGACGAGATCGCCACCGCGGTCGACGTCTCGCAGCGCACCTTCTTCCGCTACTTCGCCAACAAGGACGAGGTCGCCCTGGCCGTCCTCGCCGACGCCGAGGACGACTTCATCGCCCGGCTGCGGACCAGGCCCGCCGAGGAGAGCCCGCTGCGGGCGCTGCGCGCCGCGATCGTCGAATCCTGGCGCGAACTCGGCTCCTCGCACCGCACCGGCACCGGCACGGTGACCGCCGCGCTGGAGCTGCTCCGGCTGATCGAGGGCACCCCCACCCTGCTCGCCGCGCACCTGTGCCGGGTCACCGAGCAGGAGCGGGTGGTCGCCCGGGTGATCGCCGAGCGCGAGGGCCTCGACCCGGCCACCGACCTGCGGCCCACCGTGGTCGCCGCGGCCTTCGGCGGCGTCCTGCGCACCGCCCACCTCTCCTGGACCGCCGACCAGGAGGAGACCGGGCCGGAGGGCATGATCGCGCTGATCGACCGCCACCTGGACCAGCTCGGCCCGGCCCTGGCGGGCGACTGGCGGCACTGAGGCCCGGCGCCCGGCACCTGACGTCCGGCAGCTGACGTCCGGTCGGCCCCGCCCTACCCTGGCCGAATGATCAAGCCATCCGCCGGGCCGCCCCCGGGCGGGCGCGGACGCGCGCTGCTCGCCGCGCTCACCCGGCCGTCCGCCGACCGCACCCCGCTGCTCGCCCGGGCCGCCCGGCGCCCGGTCCGCGCCCTCCCGTACGCGCTCGCGGTGGCCGCGATCCTCGCCCTGCTGCCCAGCGCGGTGAACGTCCTCGGCCACGACTACGGGCTCGGCACCGGACCCGCCGTCGCCCTCGCGGCCGGCCAGACCGTGCCGCTGCTGCTCGCGGTCACCCGGCCGCTGCCCGCCTGGTGGCTGATCGGCGGCACCGACCTGCTGGCCTCCGTGCTGATCCTCGCCACCACCGACGGCGGGGGCGGGAGCACCGACCCCTGGCCGTGGCCGCCCACCGCGCTGGTCGGCTACCTGCTGCTGATGGTGCCGCTCGCGCTGCGCGAGTCCCGGCCCACCCTGGTCGCGGTCTGGCTGGTCACCGCCGTGGCCGGCCCGGTGCTGTCCCTGCTCGGCTCCGGCGACCGCTCCGGCGTCGACAACAGCGGGCTCGCCCTGGTCCTGACCGGGCTCGTCCTGCTGCTCGGCTGGTCGGTCCGCGACCGGGCCGAGACCCGCCGGCGGCTGGTCGAGCAGGAGCACATCAGCGAGGCCGAACGGGAACGGCGGACCCTGCTGGAGGAGCGCTCCCGGATCGCCCGCGAGCTGCACGACGTCGTCGCCCACCACATGTCGGTGATCGCCGTACAGGCGGCCAGCGCGCCGTACCGGATCACCGGTGTCCCGGCCGAGGCCGCCGAGGAGTTCACCGCGATCGCCGGCACCGCGCGCGAGTCGCTGGCCGAGATGCGGCGGCTGCTCGGGGTGCTGCGCAGCGAGGACTCGGACGCCGAGAAGGCCCCGCAGCCGGGGATCGGGCAGCTCCCCCAGCTGGTCGAGACGGTCCGCCGGGCCGGGGTGGCGGCCGAGCTGGCACCCGCCCCGGAGCCGGGCGTCGGCACCCTGCCGCCGGCCGTCGGGCTCTCGGTCTACCGGATCGTCCAGGAGGCGCTGGCCAACGTGGTCCGGCACGCCCCCGGCGCCGAGGCCCGGGTCTCGCTGACCGCCGCGGACGGATCGCTGCTGGTCACGGTGGTGAACTCGGCCCCGCCCGAGCGCACCCGGTCGCTGGAGGCCGCGGCCGAGGGCACCGGCCAGGGGCTGGTCGGGATGCGCGAGCGGGTCCGGCTGCTGGACGGCCGGCTGGAGACCGGGCCGCTGCCCGACGGCGGGTTCCGGGTGGCCGCCGTCCTGCCGGTCGGCGAACTGACGGATACTCGGTCCGATCGGCCGCAGGACGGACCGCGGCACACCCCGGGGGAGAACACCGTATGAGCATCCGCGTGATCATCGTCGACGACCAGGCGATGGTGCGGGCCGGCTTCGCCGCACTGCTCGGCGCGCAGGACGACATCGAGGTGGCGGGGGACGCCGCGGACGGCGCCCAGGCCCTGGAGCTGAGCGGCCGCGTCCACCCGGACGTGGTGCTGATGGACGTCCGGATGCCCGTGCTGGACGGCCTGGAGGCGACCCGCCGGCTGCTCGCCCCGGCGGCGGACGGCACGCACCGCCCGAAGGTGCTGATGCTCACCACCTTCGACGTCGACGACTACGTCTACGAGGCGCTGCGGGCCGGCGCCAGCGGCTTCCTGCTCAAGGACGCGCCGCCGGCCGACCTGATCGCCGCCGTCCGGGTGGTCGCGGCCGGCGAGGCGCTGCTCGCCCCCTCGGTGACCCGCCGGCTGATCGAGGACTTCGCCCGGACCAGGCCGGCCAAGCGGCACGACCCGACGCTGCGGGTGGACGGGCTGACCCCGCGCGAGACCGAGGTCCTGGAGCTGATCGCGCGCGGCCTGTCCAACCAGGAGATCGCCGCCCGGCTGGTCCTCGCCGAGCAGACCGTGAAGACCCACATCGGCCGGATCCTCGCCAAGCTCGACCTGCGCGACCGCGCCCAGGCGGTGGTGCTCGCCTACGAGTCCGGCCTGGTGACCCCGGGTCAGTAGGGGCGCTCCGAAGCGACGGACGGGCGCGGGCCGGACGGCTCGCGCCCGTTCGCGCGTTCCCGCACGCGCCCCCCGACAGCCCGCACACCCCCGCTCACCCGCTTGCGGCGCCCACCCGTCGAACGCAGTGACTCCGCATGCGAACCACCACCCACCGTGATGTCCTGTGACGGTCGGCGACCGCCCCTGCCCGCGCCCGCCCACGGCCCGGCCGCCCCGCGCGCCCACCACCCGCCCCGCTCAGAGGAGATCCATGTCCCCGTCCCCACCGCGGCCCACCACCGGACCGCGGCCCCGCCGGCGGTTCCCGGCCGGCCTCGCCACCGCCGTGGCCTGCGCCCTGACCACCGGCACCGTGCTCGCCTCGGCCGGCCCGGCCGCCGCGCTGACCGGCACCCACGGTCCCGGCGGCCACGGGAGCCCCGCCACCGACAGCCCGGCCGCCACCGCCCCGCGGATCACCGACCCCCGGGTCCAGGCGGAGCTGCGCGACGACGAGGTCGCCGCGCTCGGCCAGGAGCACGCCGAGGAGCACGCCCGGCTGCGCGCGGCCGTCCGCGGCGTCGGCGACTACCCGCAGACCACCCGCACCAACCGGTTCAACGCGCTGACGGAGTCCCAGGCCACCCACAACCGGGCCTTCGCCCCGGGCACCTTCGGGAAGTTCGACCAGTACTTCCCCTCCCCCGACTTCGGCGACCACATCGCGCTGCTGCCCACCGGCAAGGTACTGCTGTTCTCCTTCGAACGGATCGAGACCAACCCGGAGAAGGAACCCGCCCCCACCCAGACCATCGGCAAGGAGAACGCCGGCCGGGCCTTCCTCTGGGACCCGGCCAAGGGCTACGGCAAGGACTCCTTCAAGCAGGTCAACCCGCCGGTGGTGAACATGCCGGACGGCCTCGACCAGCCCCGCCCGGCGCCGTTCTTCTGCGCCGGCCACTCCTTCCTGCCCAACGGCATGCTCGGTGTCTTCGGCGGCAACCTCGGCGGCAACGGGGGCACCGGCGCCAAGCTGTCGCTGGTCTTCGACCCGTGGACCGAGACCTGGACCAGGAACCCCGACATGGCCGTCGGCCGCTGGTACCCCTCGGTGGTGACCGGCGCGGACGGACGGCAGCTGATCATGTCCGGCCAGTCCGAGCTCGGCTACGGCACCCCCACCCCGGTGGTGGAGCGCTTCCCCGCCAAGTCCTTCCCGGTGCCGCTGAAGAAGACGGACGTCCCCCGGGACACCCCGGTCGAGCGGTTCAAGGCCGACGCCCCGTTCAGCTTCGACTACCCGCACCTGTTCTCGCTCAACGACGGCAACGTCTACGGCTTCGGCCGCGCGGCCGGCGAGCAGTGGCGGTTCGACCCGGTCGCCGAGTCCCGCAGCGACCTGACCGCCCGGCCCGACGGACGCAAACGCAACTACGGCTCGGCCGTGCCACTGCCCGCCGGCGTCAACGGCCCGGACTCCGCGCTGATCCTCGGCGGCGACCGGGACAACCCGAGCACCCTGCGCTTCTCCAACGGCAACTGGACCGCCGAGAAGCCCCGCGCCTTCGGCCGCACCCAGGACGACACCCTGCTGCTGCCCAACGGCCGGCTGATGACCGTCAACGGCGCCTACGACATCCGCGACTACGGCAACGGCCCGTACAACCCGAACTCCGACCTCAAGTACCGCCAGGTCGAGCTCCGCGACGACCAGGGCAACTGGACCCTCGGCCCGGTCCAGCGGCTGCCCCGCGGCTACCACTCCAACGCCGTGGTGCTGCCCGACGGGCGGGTCCTGGTGACCGGCGACGAGCTCCAGCAGATCGCCAACAACCCGGACATCGACGGCACGGTGAGCGGCATCCCCGGCACCACCGGCCCGACCACCATGAACGGCACCATCGAGATCTACGAACCCGCCTACCTGCACCAGGGCGACCGGCCGGCCCTGGCCAACCCGCCCACCACGCCGGTCGGCTACGACAAGCGGTTCACCGTCACCAGCACCACCCCGGGCCTGGCCGCCAAGGCCGTCCTGCTGGCGCCGACCACCTCCACCCACTCGGTCAACACCAGCCAGCGCCACATCGAGCTGCGGCTCACCAGCCGGGCCGGCAACCGGCTGGAGTTCCAGGCCCCGCCGGACGCCAAGGCCGCGCCGCCCGGCTGGTACCTGCTCTACCTGCTCAGCGACCGGGGCGTGCCCAGCGTCGCGCAGTGGATCCAGCTCGTCCCCCAGTCCTGACTCCTCCCCCAGAAAGGAACCCGCCATGGCAACGGATCCGGTCCTGCGCGACAGCGAGGAGATCCAGGGCGACATCCTGGCCGGCTTCAAGAAGGACAACGTCAGCGTGCTGTTCCTCAAGTTCGAGGACGCCGCCCGGGCCCGCGACTGGCTCCGGCAGCTGACCCCGCAGATCGCCCACACCCGCGAGGTCGCCGCCTTCAACGCGGCGTTCAGCGAGGCCCGCAGGACCTCGGGCGGCGACGACCCGAGGACCCTCAAGGCCACCTGGCTGGGCGTCAGCTTCACCTACGACGGCCTGCGGACGCTCGCCGGCAGCGACCCGTTCCCGCAGCCCCCGCGGGTCGGCGGCGGCCTGGAGGCGTTCAAGGAGGGCTCGGCCGGCCGGGCCGGCGCGCTCGGCGACACCGGCGACAACTCCCCGGAGAACTGGCTCTTCGGCAACGGCCGGACCCAGCCCGTGCACGCCGTGCTGAAGCTCTCCGCGGACACCGAGGACGACCTGCGGGCCGCCGTCGAGGCGCAGCGCATCGCGGCCGCCGAGTGCCGGGTGCTGATCGTCTACCAGCAGAACGCCCAGACCCTGCTGGGCAGCCGCCGCGGCAAGGAGCACTTCGGCTTCAAGGACGGCATCAGCGAGCCCGGCGTCCGGGACTTCGACCGGCCCGACCCGAACCGCCCCGAGGAGGCCGAGGGCCACCCGGGCACCCGGCTGATCCCGCCCGGCGAGTTCGTCTGCGGCCTGGACAACGACCCGTTCAGCGGTCCCAAGGAGCAGTACCCGGACTGGGCCCGCCTCGGCTCCTTCCAGGTGGTCCGCCGGCTCGCCCAGGACGTCCCCGGCTGGTGGTCGCAGGTCTCGGTCAAGCTGCGGGAGCTCAAGCTCGCCAAGGCCGTCCCGGACGGCGTGACCACCGAGTGGCTGGCCGCCCGGATGGTCGGCCGCTGGCGCTCCGGCGCCCCGGTCTGCCACTTCCAGGACCGGGACGTGCCGAACAACCCGAGCGCGGCCTCGGACAACGACTTCGACTTCCGGGACGACCCGGAGGGCCTGGTCACCCCGCTCTGGTCGCACCTGCGCAAGACCAGCCCGCGGGCCGGGCTGCAGGAGGACCCGGACAAGCCGCCGTTCGACGCCGGGATCCTCGACGGCCGGCGGATCATGCGCCGCGGCACGCCGTACGGGGCGCCGTTCGACCCGGCCGCCGAGGGGCCGGGCGGCCCCGACGACCCGCGCGGCCTGCTCTTCATCTGCTACCAGGCGGACATCCAGCGGCAGTTCGAGTTCATCCAGGCCGACTGGATGGACCAGCCGAACTTCCCGCCGAACCGGGCGACCGACCCCGCCCCGCCCGGGCACGCCGATCCGCGGCCCGTGCCCGGCAAGGACCCGGTCACCCAGGAGGCCCCCGACGTCGACTTCGAGAGCCGGGACGCGAGCGGGCTGATCAAGCACACCCCGGTGAGCTTCCAGCAGTTCGTGCAGACCACCGGCTCGGTGTACGCCTTCATGCCGTCGATCAGCACCCTGAAGGGGCTCTGCGACGGCCGGCTGGTCGGCCCGCCCCAGGGCCAGACCTCCTCGGGCAGCACCGGCAGCCAGAACGGTGGGCAGACCGGCACCGGAACGCAGACCGGGACGCAGACCCAGCAGGGCGGCCAGACCACCCCGTCGTCCGGCCCCGGCTACCCGTGCGACGACATCGTCGCCGTCCCGGACCAGTGGCGGCGCGGCAACCAGAGCCAGTTCTGGGCCTGCCACGGCGACCGCTACCGGAAGATCTCGGTGGCCGACGGCGCCGCCCACACCGACCGGGTGGTCAACGGCGACCGCCCGCTGAGCAGCCACCCCTGCTTCCAGGGCATCGACCGGATCGACTGCGTCCTGCCCATGCCCGACCGCCAGGACCCGGGCGGCAAGAGCTGGTACTGGGTGTTCCACAGCACCGGCGGGCGCCAGCGCTACCGGGCCGTCTCGATCACCTGCGGCAGCACCCACACCGGCACGCTGGAACGCCCGGACCGCGACCTCACGGCCTGGGGCTCGCTGGGCGGCGTCGACCGGGTGGACTGCTTCCTCCCCGTCCCCGACCAGCAGCGGGTCGGCGGCAAGAGCTGGTACTGGTGCTTCCACAGCACCGGCGGCCGCCAACGCTACCGGCTGATCTCGGTGGCCGACGGCGCCGCCCACACCGACGTCCTGGAGCGCACCGACCGGGAGCTCTCCCAGTGGGGCTCGCTGACCGACGTGGCCAAGGTGGACTGCTTCCTGCCCGTCCCGGACTGCCAGCGGACCGGCGGCAAGAGCGAGTACTGGGTGTTCCACGGCGACACCTACCGCCGGATCTCGGTGGCCGACGGCAGCGGCCACCCGGACCGGCTGGTCGGCGGCGCCCGCTCCTGCGCCGCCTGGAACTCGCTGAGCTGAGCCGCCCCGCCCCGACCCGACCCGAGTCCGTCCGCCCCCGCCGCCACCCGGCCGCGGGGGCGGACCGGCGTCCGCGGGCGGTGCCCACCCGAACGATCCGGGACCGCCCAGGACACTCCGCGTTCATGTGATCCATCCCACAGTTTAAGGAAGGCCGGGTACCGCTCCGGCCCCCTACGCTTGCGGTGGGAAGTTGGCAGTCGTACCACCCTTCGGGCCCCGCCCGTGGATCGGTGACGGGACTCTGGGAGTTGAGGCGATGCGCCGTCGGCGGTGGAAGCACGTCCTGATCGGCGCCTTCGCGGGCGCCGCCGTCCTCGCCGACGCCGGCGCGGCCGCCGCCCAGGCCGCGGCCGCCACCGAGCAGTTGGCGATCTCCACCCCGCCGGCCGGCAGCGCCGCCTGGGTCGAGGACCACTCCTACGGGCTCGACCTGCCCGACCCGGCCACCACCGCCCCGGCCGCCGCCGCCGAGTTCTTCGCCCGGCTCACCCCCGCCGAGACCGACCGGCTGGTCGAGGCCTACCCGCTGGTGGTCGGCAACTTCGACGGCGCCCCGCTCGCCCTGCGCTACCGCGCCAACCGGGTGGCGCTGGCCGCCGAACGCGACCGCGCCCGGGCCCGCGCCGCCGACCCCAAGCTCGACCGGGACCTGCGCGCGCTCGCCGTCTCCCGGGCCAACGACGTGCAGAGCCTGCTCGCCCCCGGCCGGCAGATCCTCGCCTTCGACCCGCGCGGCCGCGGCCTGCTCACCGAGGTCTGGGGCGACCTCGGCGCCGCCGACCGGGTCGCGGTGATCGTCCCCGGCTCGGACGCCGACCTCGGCCACTTCGACCAGGCCGTCGAACCGCTCCGCTCCCCCGCCGGGATGGCCCGCGCGCTGTACGAGGAGGAGCACCGGCAGTCCCCGGGCACGCACACCGCGGTGGTCGCCTGGACCGGCTACGTCACCCCGTCCGGCCTCGGCCCGGACGCCGTCACCTCCCGGCTCGCCGACGTCGGCGCGCCCCGGCTGCGGCGGCTGCTCGCCGGGCTGAAGGAGACCACCCGGCCGGAGGCGCCGCCCGCGCTGTTCTGCCACTCCTACGGCTCGGTGGTGTGCGGCACCGCCGCCCCGGACGTCCCGCGCGCCGCCGCCTCGCCGTCCGACACCTCCGGGATCACCGACCTGGTGGTGTTCGGCTCCCCGGGCATGGGCGTGGAGAGCACCTCGGAGCTGGGCGACGGCGTGCACGTCTGGGCCACCCGCAACGAGAGCGACTGGATCGGCAACGTGCCGTACCTGGAGGTCGGCGGGCTCGGCCACGGCGCCGACCCGACCTCGGCGGACTTCGGCGCCGAACAGCTCTCCTCGGCCCGCTCGGCCGGCCACAACGGCTACTTCGCCCCCGGCACCGACAGCCTGCACAACTTCGCGGCCGTCGCCCTCGGCACCTACCAGGACGTCATCCGCCCGAACCCCGAGGCCTGAGCCATACCCCCCGTTCCCCGCCCCGAGCCGCACACCGTCGGCGAGCGGGCGACCCCGCCCCGAGCCGCACACCGTCGGCGAGCGGGCGAATTACTGGTACAGCCGGACGGCCTCCGCCGCGGCGCGGGCCAGCTCGCGCCGGGCGGCCGGCGGGGAGAGCACCTCGGCGTCCGCGCCGAAGGCGAGCAGCGCCCGGACGGCCGGCAGGGACTGGAAGCCCAGCGCGAGCTCGATCCAGTCCTCCGGCGCCCCGCCCCCGTGCTCCGGCGGGGGCGCGGTGAGCCGGGTGCCGTGGATCCGGACGAACATGTCCAGCCGTCCGCGCCGCACCCGCACCTTCACCGGCACCTCCTTCGGCAGCCGCTCCACCTGCTCGCGCAGCACCCCCCACACCTCGCCGAGCCCCACCCCCGGCCGCCGCCGCACCGGCTCCTCGGAGGTCTCCGCCTCCACCACCCGGTCGGCCCGGAACAGCCGCGGCTCGCCGTGCAGATCGGCCACCAGGTACCAGACCGCGGCCTTGCTGACCAGGCCGTACGGGTCGACGGTGTACTCGACCGGGGCGGGCGTGCCGCTGTGCCGGTAGCGCAGCCGCAGCCGCCGGTCGGCGAACACCGCGTACTGCAGCTCGCCGAGTTCCGGCCCGGGCGGGGCGCCGGCCTGGAGCCAGCGCGCCGGATCGACCAGGACCCGCTCGCTGATCCGTTCGGCGCCCGGCCGGTGCGGGGCGGGCAGCGCGGCCATCACCTTGCGCAGCGCCGAGCCGAGCGCCCCGTCCAGCCCGAGGTCGCTGTGCGCGCCCTGGGCGGAGAGCACGAACAGGGCGCGCGCCTCATCCGCGGTCAGTCCGCTGACGTCGGTGCGGTAGCCGGGCAGCAGGCTGATGCCGCCGTGCCGGCCCCGTTCGGTGTAGACGGGCACGCCGGCCGCGGAGAGCGCCTCGACGTCGCGGTAGATGGTGCGCACCGAGACCTCCAGCCGTTCGGCCAGTTCGGTGGCGGGCACCCGGCCGCGGGTCTGGAGCAGCAGCAGGATCGAGAGCAGGCGGTCGGCCTTCATGACACGAGGATCCCAGCAATCCTGACGGCGGTTGTCAGGTTTTACCGGGAGATTGCCTCCCGAAACGAAAAACCTTCGGTACCGATGGAGTTGACACCGCATGGACACCACCCAGGACCCGCGCCCGCTGTACCTGCTCGCCCTCGACCAGCTGGAGAAGCTGATCGCCGAAACCGGCCCGGAGAACCTGGACCGGCCCACCCCGTGCAGCGAGTACGACCTGCGCGCCCTGCTCGGCCACGTGGTCGGCGGCATCCACCGGCTCGCCTACCTGGGCGAGGGCGGCCGCTCCGAGGACGTCGCGGCGATGACCGGTGAGCTGGCCGACGACGCCTGGCCGGCCGCCCTGGACCGGGCCCGCGCCCGGGTGACCACCGCCTGGGCCGAGGACGCCAAGCTGGACCTCCCGGCCGTCGCCCCCTGGGGCGAGGTGCCCGGCCGGGCCGCCGTCGGCGGCTACGTCCTGGAGACCACCACCCACGCCTGGGACATCGCCCGGGCGCTCGGCAGCACCGTCCCGCTGGACGAGCGGCTGGGCGAGGCCGCGCTGGCGATCGCGCTCGCCGTGGTGCCGACCGAACCGCGCGGCGGCGCCGTCCCGTTCGGCCCGGTCCGCCCCGCCCCGGCCGACGCCGACGCGTACACCCGGCTCGCCGCCCACCTCGGCCGCGAGGTCTGACGCCGGCCCTCCCGCGCTACCGGGCCGGGTCGCCCGCCGCGATCCGCCCGGTGTAGTGGTCGATCTTGTGGTCGAGCACGGCCAGCGTCGCGTGCAGGTCCGCGATCTGCTGCCGCACCGCCTCCCGGTGGGCGAGCAGCAGGTCGCGGCGCCGCCCGGAGGTCCGCTCGCCCTCCCGGGCCAGCTCCACGTAGCGCAGCATGTCGGCCACCGGCATCCCGGTCAGCCGCAGCCGCCCCAGGAAGGCCAGCCGGTGCAGGTCGGCGTCGCGGTACCGGCGCTGGCCGGAGGAGGCCCGGTCCACCGGGTCGAGCAGGCCGATCCGCTCGTACCAGCGCAGGGTGTGCGCGGTCAGCCCGCTGGCCGCCACGACCTCGCCGATGGTGTGCCGGGGCGTCCGGTCGGGTTCGCCGACCGGATCCCCGAACACCTCGTCGCAGCTGCGCAGGCCGATCGCGATCGGTGCGAGGACGGGCATGGTCGGACCCCCCGGTGACGTCGAGTGCACTCGGGGCAAGCCTGCCATCCCGGCGGCCCCGGCCGCCCGGTTAGAGTCGGCGCCATGGAGAGCTTGCGGATGATCGAGACCTGGCCGGTGCCGAACGCGGCGGCGGCCGTCGTGCGGGGCGCGGACGGCGCGGTGCTGGGCGCGCACGGTCCGCAGGACCACCTGTTCCCGCTGGCGTCGGTGACCAAGCTGCTCACCTCGTACGCCGTGCTGGTCGCGGTCGAGGAGGGCGTCTTCGAGCTGGACGACCCGGCCGGCCCGGCGGGCTCGACCGTGCGGCACCTGCTGGCCCACACCTCGGGCCTGGCCTTCGACGAGCACCGGGTGATGGCCGAGCCCGGCAACCGCCGGCTCTACTCCAACGCCGGCTTCGACGTGCTGGCGCGGACCCTGGAGGAGGCCGCCGGGATCGAGTTCGGCCGGTACGCCGCCGAGGCCGTGTTCCAGCCGCTCGGCATGCACGCCACCCTGATCAACACCGCGCACCGCTCCCCGGCCGGCGCCGGCGGCCTGTCCACCGTCGCCGACCTCACCCGGTTCGCCGCCGAGCTGCAGTCCCCCAAGCTGCTGGACCCGGGCACGCTGCGCGCCGCCACCCGCGAGGTCGCCTTCCCGGGCACCAGCGGCGTGCTGCCGGGCTACGGCCACCGCCGGCCGAACGACTGGGGCCTCGGCTTCGAGATCCGCGACGGCAAGGCGCCGCACTGGACCGGCACCGGCAACTCCCCGGCCACCTTCGGCCACTTCGGGCAGTCCGGCACCTTCTTCTGGGTGGACCCGGAGGCCGGCGCGGCCTGCGTGGCGCTCACCGACCGGGACTTCGGCCCGTGGGCCGCCGAGGTCTGGCCGCAGCTCTCCGACGCCGTCCTGGCCGAGCTCGGCGCCTGAGCTCAGCCGTACGAGACCGGCGAGTGCATCTCCCACAGGAGCAGCTCGGCGCCGGTCTCGCCGGCCGTCGGCGCCGCGAAGGCGTCCCCGGTGATCCGCACGCTGTCGCCCGGCACCATCGAGCGGCCGCCGCCCTGCGGCCCGGGCACCGTCCGGTAGCCGAGCGAGCCGGCCGTCAGGTGCGCGTACCGCCAGGCGGCGGCCGGCAGCGCGGGCAGCGGCTGCCAGGGGCCGGCGGTCACCAGCCAGAGCGCGGCGTCGCTCCGGCGCAGCCGCAGCGCGTCGGTCGCGGCGTCCCGGTCCAGCCCGGAGGCGAGCAGCGTCAACCCGTCGTCCGCCCGCTCCACCCTGCGCAGCCCGTACGCCGGGGGCGCGTCGAAGACGTCCGGCTGCAGCCACATCTGGACGAAGCGGACCGGGCCGTCCGCGCCGCCGACGTTGCGCTCGGTGTGGGTGACGCCGGAGCCGGCGCTCAGGTGCTGGACCAGGCCGGCCCGGACCACGCCGCTGTGGCCCTGGGAGTCCCGGTGGGCCAGCGCGCCCTCCAGCACCCAGGTGAGGATCTCGGTGTCCCGGTGCTTGTGCTCCTCGTACCCGGCGCCGGGGGCGAGCAGCTCCTCGTTGCACGCGAGCAGCGCGCCGAAGTGCGTGTTCTTCGGGTCGTAGTGCCCGGAGAAGGAGAAGGCGTGCCGGGTCTCGACCCCCTCGGCGGGGTGCGAGAGGTAGCGCTCGGCGGTGCGGCGCTGGTCGGCACGGGGGCGGGCGGGCGCGTCGGTCACGGCCCCACCGTAGTGGGTGCGGGGCGGGTGTGACCGGTACCACGGTGCCGCTCCGCCGGGGCCTGTGCACGAGCAGTCACTCCGGTGAGGCAGTCTTGTCCCTGTGCCAGCCGCTTCCGCGAACTCCCAGAGCGATCCGACCGCCGCCCCCGACAAGAGCGGGAAGGCCCCGACCCCCGGCGCCGGGAGAGACCGGCCCGGGCGGGCGGCGCCGCGCCTGACCGCGCAGGAGCGCCGGCTCGCCGCCGAGCGCGCCGAGCGCCGGGCCGCGACCCTCAAGCGGCTGGAGAAGTCCTCGGGCAAGCTCGCCTCCGCCGCGATCGCGCGGATGGACGACCAGCTCGGCTGGTACCGGCGGATGCCGCCGGAGCACCGCTCCTGGATCGGTCTGGTGGCCCAGGCCGGCATCGCCGCGTTCACCGAGTGGTACCGCAAGCCGGACGCCCCGCAGGCGATCTCCACCGACGTCTTCGGCACCGCGCCGCGCGAGCTGACCCGGGCGATCACCCTGCGCCAGACCGTCGAGCTGATCCGCACCACCATCGAGGTGATGGAGGAGGCCATCGAGGAGGTGGCCGCCCCCGGCGACGAGGCCGACATGCGCGAGTCGGTGCTGGTCTACGCCCGGGAGATCGCCTTCGCCACCGCCCAGGTGTACGCCCAGGCCGCCGAGGCCCGGGGCGCCTGGGACGCCCGGCTGGAGGCGCTGGTGGTCAACTCGCTGCTCTCCGGCGACGCCGACGAGGGCGTGCTGTCCCGGGCCGCCGCGCTCGGCTGGGGCCAGCCGAGCCAGGTCCGGGTGGTGATGGGCTCGGCGCCGGACGGGGACAGCGAGCTGGTGGTCGAGGCGATCCGCCGGGCCGCCCGGTACGCCAAGCTGCACGTGCTGACCGGGGTGCTGGGCAAGCGCCTGGTGGTCGTGGTCGGCGGCGAGAAGGAGCCGGTGCACGCGGCCCGGGCGCTGATCGGCCAGTTCGCGCCGGGCCCGGTGGTGGTCGGCCCGACCGTGCCGGACCTGCTCTCGGCCACCCGTTCGGCGCACGCCGCGGCGGCCGGTCTGCGGGCCTGCGCGGCCTGGCCGGACGCCCCGCGCCCGGTGCTGGCCGACGACCTGCTGCCGGAGCGGGCGCTGGCCGGCGACCAGGCGGCGCGGCGCCAGTTGGTGGAGGAGATCTACACACCGCTCGACGAGGCCGGATCGGCGCTGCTGGAGACGCTGAGCGTCTACCTGGAACAGGCCTCCTCGCTGGAGGGAGCGGCCAGAATGCTCTTCGTCCACCCCAACACAGTGCGCTACCGGCTCCGACGTGTGACCGACGTCACGGGCTACGCTCCCTCGGACGTTCGTTCGGCCTTCACCCTGCGGATCGCACTGGCGCTGGGACGGCTCACGGACGCCGGGGAGTCAAGCTGACCCCGATGTAGGGACCTTACAATCCCGGATGCTTTTCTTCGTTACCGTCGCCTACCCGCCCCCGGGCGTCTGGCGAGAGAGGGTTGAACCGTGCTCGTAATCGTCGCCCCTGGACAGGGTGCTCAGACCCCCGGTTTCCTCAGCTCCTGGCTGGAGCTCGACGGTGTCGCCGACCGCCTGAACGGCTGGTCGGAGGTCGCCGGTCTCGACCTCGTGCGCGCGGGCACCGAGGCGGACGCCGAGGAGATCAAGGACACCGCCGTCGCCCAGCCGCTGCTGGTGGCGGCCGGCCTGGTGACCGCCCGCGAGCTCTTCCCGGACGAGGCCGCCGCCCGCGCGCTGGTCGGCGCCGTGGCCGGTCACAGCGTCGGCGAGATCACCGCCGCCGCCGGCGCCGGTGTGCTGAGCGCGCACGACGCGCTGACCTTCGTCCGCGAGCGCAGCCTGGCCATGGCCGAGGCCGCCGCCGTCACCGAGACCGGCATGATCGCCGTGCTCGGCGGCGAGCCGGAGGTCGTCGCCGCGAAGCTGGCCGAGCACGGCCTGACCGCGGCCAACAACAACGGTGGCGGCCAGATCGTCGCGGCCGGCACGATCGCGCAGCTCGACGCGCTGCGCGAGGACCCGCCGACCGGTGCCCGGCTGATCGCCCTCAAGGTCGCGGGCGCCTTCCACACCGAGCACATGGCCCCGGGCGTGGAGCGGCTGGCGAAGCTGGCCCCGACCCTGACCGTGGCCGACCCGCAGGTCCGCTACGTCTCCAACCGGGACGGCGGGGTCGTCGGCTCGGGCACCGAGGTGCTGGACCGCCTGGTGTCGCAGGTCTCCAACCCGGTCCGCTGGGACCTCTGCATGGAGACCCTGCGGGAGCTCGGCGCGACCGCCGTCATCGAGCTCGCGCCGGCGGGCACCCTCACCGGACTGGTCAAGCGCAACCTCAAGGGTGTGGCGACGCTTGCCCTCAAGACCCCCGCCGACCTGGACAAGGCCCGCGCGCTCGTCGCGGAGCACGGCGGGCAGGAGCAGGAGCAGCAGGCATGACCGACACCCCGCAGATCCGCCCGGCCACCGGCGCGCAGTACTCGCGCATCCTCGGTGTCGGCGGCTACCGCCCGGTCCGGGTGGTCACCAACGCCGAAGTGCTGACCTGGATCGAGTCCTCGGACGAGTGGATCCGCACCCGCAGCGGGATCGCCGAGCGCCGCTGGGCCGGTCCGGACGAGTCGGTCACCGAGATGTCGGTGCAGGCCGCCGGAAAGGCGATCGCGCAGGCCGGGATCGACCCGGCGCAGATCGGCGGCGTCATCGTCGCGACCGTCTCGCACCTCAAGCAGACCCCGGCCGTCGCCACCGAGATCGCCGAGCGGCTCGGCTGCGGCACCGCCCCGGCCTTCGACATCTCGGCCGCCTGCGCCGGCTTCGGCTACGGCCTGGGCCTGGCCGACGGCATGGTCCGCGGCGGCAGCGCCGAGTACGTGCTGGTGATCGGCGTGGAGCGGCTCAGCGACCTGACCGACACGTCGGACCGCTCGACCGCGTTCATCTTCGGCGACGGCGCGGGCGCGGCGATCGTCGGCCCGTCCGAGACCCCCGGCATCGGCAAGGTCATCTGGGGCTCGGACGGCTCGCAGAAGGACGTCATCACGCAGACCAAGGCCTGGGACACCGCCTTCGGCAAGGAGGGCGCCATCAACGGCGTCGCCGAGGACGAGGCCGCCGGCCTGGGCGTCTGGCCGACGCTGCGGATGGAGGGCCAGACGGTCTTCCGCTGGGCGGTCTGGGAGATGGCCAAGGTGGCCCAGCAGGCGCTCGACGCCGCCGGGATCACCGCCGACCAGCTCGGCGCCTTCATCCCGCACCAGGCCAACATGCGGATCACCGACGCCATGATCAAGGCGCTCAAGCTGCCGGAGTCGGTGCCGGTCGCCCGCGACATCGCGGAGACCGGGAACACCTCCGCGGCCTCCATCCCGCTGGCGATGGAGCGCATGCTGGAGAGCGGTGAGGCCCGCAGCGGCGACCTCGCGCTGATCATCGGGTTCGGGGCGGGTCTCGTGTACGCGGCGGCAGTCGTTACGCTCCCCTAGGCGTTTTCGCCCGAACCACCCACAAACCTGCGTCCGTCCGCCGGGCGGCCGCATTCAACACCGAAGAGGAGCAGCCAGTATGGCTACCAAGGACGAGGTCCTGGAAGGTCTCGCGGAGATCGTCAACGAGATCGCCGGCATCCCGACCGAGGACGTCGAGCTCGACAAGTCCTTCACCGACGACCTGGACGTCGACTCGCTGTCCATGGTCGAGGTCGTCGTCGCCGCCGAGGAGCGCTTCGACGTCAAGATCCCGGACGACGAGGTCAAGAACCTGAAGACCGTCGGCGACGCGGTGGACTACATCCTCGCCAACGTCTGAGCGGTCGACTCGTTCGACGCCTGACATCGGCCGGCTCCCCCCGAGTCGGCCGACCCGCCGGCCGGGACGCCCCACCGGGCGCCCGGCCGGGCTCACCCTCGGCCCGCCGCCGACCCCGCACAACGTGAGAGAAGAAGACCAGTGACCGTTGAAAACCGTACCGTGGTCGTCACGGGTATCGGCGCCTTCACGCCGCTGGGCGGCGACGCCGCCACCACCTGGGAGAACCTGCTCGCCGGGCGTTCCGGGGTGGCTGCCCTGACCGAGGAGTGGGCCGCCGAGCTGCCCGTCCGGATCGGCGCGCGCGTCGCCGTCGAGCCGGGCGAGATCCTCCCCCGCCCGCTGGCCCGCAAGCTGGACCGCTCGGCGCAGTTCGCGCTGATCGCCGCCCGCGAGGCCTGGGCCGACGCCGGGTACGAGACCCCGGCCACCGACGAGTCCTCGAAGCTGGCCCCGGAGCGCCTGGGCACCGTGATCGCCTCCGGCATCGGCGGTGTGACCACCCTGCTCGACCAGTACGACATCCTGCGGGAGAAGGGCGCCCGCAAGGTCTCCCCGCACACCGTCCCGATGCTGATGCCGAACTCCCCGGCGGCCAACGTCGGCCTGGAGGTCGGCGCCCGCGCGGGTGTGCACACCCCCGTCTCCGCCTGCGCCTCCGGCGCCGAGGCGATCGGCTACGCGATCGAGATGATCCGCACCGGCCGCGCCGACGTCGTGGTGGCCGGCGGCACCGAGGCCGCGATGCACCCGCTGCCGATCGCCGCCTTCGCCGCCATGATGGCGATGTCCAAGAACAACGACGACCCGCAGCACGCCTCCCGCCCGTACGACAAGGCCCGGGACGGCTTCGTGCTGGGCGAGGGCGCCGGCGTGGTCGTGCTGGAGTCGGTCGAGCACGCCGAGGCCCGCGGCGCCCGGATCTACTGCGAGGCGGTGGGCCAGGGCCTGTCCTCGGACGCCCACCACATCGCCCAGCCCGAGCCGACCGGCGCCGGCGTGGCCCGCGCGCTGGCCGACCTGTTCGAGCGCAACGAGCTGGACAAGGCCGAGATCGTGCACGTCAACGCGCACGCCACCTCGACCCCGCAGGGTGACACCGCCGAGCTGAAGGCGCTCCGCAAGGAGCTGGGCGAGGACCTCGACCACATCGCCATCTCGGCCACCAAGTCGATGACCGGCCACCTGCTGGGCGGCGCCGGCGGCATCGAGACCGTCGCCACCGTGCAGGCCCTGTACCACCGCGTCGCCCCGCCGACCATCAACGTCGACGAGCTGGACGACGACGTGACGGCGGACATCGTCCGCGGCGAGCCGCGCAAGCTGCCCGAGGGCCGGATCGCCGCGCTGAACAACTCGTTCGGCTTCGGCGGCCACAACGTGGTGCTGGCCTTCCGCACCCGCTGACCCGGCCGCGGGCCGCATCGGCCGTACGCCACACGGAAGGGGCCGGCGCTCATCGCGAGCGCCGGCCCCTTCCGGCCGTTCGGGACCGCCGCTCAGACCACCTGGTGCAGCCAGCGCACCGGCGCGCCCTCGCCGGCGTACCGGAAGGGCTCCAGCTCGTCGTCCCAGGGCTTGCCGAGCAGCATGGCGATCTCGCCCTCCAGGTCCGCCCCCTCGCTGCGGGCGCGCAGCAGGACGGCCCGCAGCCGGTCCTCGGGGATCAGGATGTCCCCGTGGATGCCCGTGACGGCGTGGAAGATGCCGAGCGTGGGCGTGCTGCTGTACCGCTCGCCCTCGGCCGTGGCGCAGGGCTCGCTGGTGACCTCGTACCGCATCAGCTGCCAGCCGCGCAGCGCGGAGGCGAGCTTCGAGGCGGTGCCGGGCTCGCCCTGCCAGGACAGCTCGGCACGCCAATGCCCGGGCGCGGCCGGCTGGCGGATCCAGTCCAGGCTCACCCGCACACCGAGCACCCCCGCGACGGCCCACTCGACGTGCGGGCACAGCGCGCGGGGCGCGGAGTGGACGTACAGGACTCCACGTGTCGTCACCGGGACCTCCAGGCTGTGGACGAGGGTCGCCTTCCCCAGCTGCCTCGCGTTCGTGCCCGTAGTTGATCCACAGTTACCCACGTTAGCCGACATTAAGCCACTAAATTGAGCAAAACGGACAGGCTTTCGCTCAATGCTAGTCGAATCCGCAACAGGGTCCACCCCTCGGTCGGATCTCTCCCCCGAACGGCCCCATCGCCAGGCGGGACCACCGTACCGCGCCGCCCCGCACCACGGCTGACGCACTTTCGGATCCGGCCGGAATGCGGTAGTGCGACCGGATCCCCTCCGCCGGGTACGCAAACCGCCCCGCGTCGGCGGGCGACGCGGGGCGGTTGCGGGTGACGGCGGGTCAGCCGTCCAGGCGGACCACCATCTTGCCGGTGTTGCCGCCGCGCAGCAGGTCGAGGAAGGCCTCGGGGGTGTTCTCGAAGCCGTCCACCACGGTCTCGTCGAAGCGCAGGCCGCCCTCCTTCAGCCAGCCGGCGACCTCGGCGACGAACTGCGGCTGGAGCGCGGCGTGGTCGCCGACCAGGATGCCCTCCAGGCGCAGCCGCTTGCCGATGGCCATCGCCAGGTTGCGCGGGCCGGCCGGGGCGGAGGTGTCGTTGTACTGGGCGATGGCCCCGCACAGCACGGCGCGGCCGTGCACGCCGAGGGCGCTGATCGCGGCCTCCAGGTGGTCGCCGCCGACGTTGTCGAAGTAGAGGTCGATGCCGTCCGGGGCGGCCTTGGCGAGCTGCTCGCCGACCGGGCCGTCCTTGTAGTTGAAGGCGGCGTCGAAGCCGTAGTCCCCGGTCAGCTTGGCGACCTTCTCCGCCGAGCCGGCCGAGCCGACCACCAGCGCGGCGCCCTTGAGCTTGGCGATCTGGCCGACCAGCGAGCCGACCGCGCCGGCCGCGCCGGAGACGAAGACCCGGTCGCCCTCCTTGAGCGCGCCGACCGACAGCAGGCCCGCGTAGGCGGTGAGGCCGGGCATGCCGAGCACGCCGAGGTAGGCGGAGAGCGGCGCGGCCGCCGGGTCCACCTTGACCGCGAGCTTGGCCGGGACGGTGGCGTACTCGCGCCAGCCGAGCCCGTGCAGCACGGCGTCGCCCGGGGCGAAGCCCTCGGCCTCGGAGGCCACCACGTAGCCGACGGCGCCGCCGTCCATGGCCCGGCCGAGCTGGAACGGCGGGATGTAGGACTTCATGTCGTTCATCCGGCCGCGCATGTAGGGGTCGACCGACAGGAAGGCGTTGCGGACCAGGACCTCGCCCGGGCCCGGGGTCCGGACCGGCGCCTCGACCAGGGCGAAGTCGGCCGGGACCGGCCAGCCCTGGGGGCGGGCGGCGAGGTGCCACTCGCGGGCGGTGGCGGGCGCTTCCGACGCGGTGGGCGCGGTCGGGTCGGCGGCCATGATGATCTCCCTACCTGAAAGGTTGAATCGGTGAAGTAACAATGGGCATGAAAGGTTCACCTTGTCAACTGTTCAGGTAGACTGGTGACCATGGAGACCCAGCCGACCCGGTCCACCGCACCGCAGTCCGACGAGATCACCCGCGAGGTCGTCGACCTGATGGCCAATCTGGTCGCGCTCTTCCACCGCGAGTACGAGGAGGCCGCCGCCGCCCGCTCGCTCACCGGAGCGCAGGCCAAGGTCCTCGCCCTGCTCCGGCGCGGGCCGATGCCCATGCGCCAGATCGCCCAGACGCTCAGCTGCGAGCCGTCCAACATCACCGGCATCGTCGACCGGCTGGAGACCCGCGGCTTCGTCACCCGGCAGGCCGACCGGCAGGACCGCCGGGTCAAGCTGGTCGCCGCCACCGACACCGGCGCCACCGCCTCCGAGGAGCTGCGCGAGTCGCTCAACTTCGCCCGCGAACCGCTGGCCGCGCTCGGCCCGGAGGAGCGGACCCAGCTGCGCGACCTGCTCCGCCGGATGCTGACCGGCGCCGCCGACACCGGAGCGTGAGCAGCATCACAGCACCGGCGCCGGAATTGGCCGCCGATCGGAGGTAACCGAACACTCCCCTGGAACGTCTAACGTTCGAAGACCAGGCACCTGTCCGCCCCATCGGACGGTGCGGGGTGGGAACGAGAACGGAAAACGGGGGGACGGGAAGGATGAGCGCCAGCTCGCGCCGTCGGCGTGTCGTACGGACCGTGATAGGCCTCGCCGCCGTCCTGGTGCTGACCGTGGCGGGTGCCGGAGCCTGGTTCTACCACCGGCTCGACACCAACATCACCACCTTCGACGCCGGCGGCGTCGCCACCGAGCGGCCGCCCGCGCCGGTCCCGGTCACCCCGGGCGCCTCGGTGCCGGTCAACGTCCTGCTGCTCGGCTCGGACACCCGCAACGACGGCAACGCCGACCTCGGCGGCGGCGACGAGGGCGTCGGCCACTCCGACACCGCGATCCTGCTGCACATATACGCGGACCGCAAGCACGCCGTCGGCGTCTCCATACCCCGGGACACCCTGGTCACCATCCCGGCCTGCCGGCTGCCGAACGGCGACTGGACCAAGCCCAAGGCCAACCAGATGTTCAACGAGGCGTTCACCATCGGCGCCTCCGCCAACGGCAACCCGGCCTGCACCCAGAACACCGTCGAGGCGCTGACCGGCCTGCGGGTGGACCACACCATCGTGGTCGACTTCAAGGGCGTCTCCGCGATGACCGAGGCCATCAACGGCGTCGACGTCTGCGTCCCCAACGACGTCAACTCGCACAACATCAAGCTCAAGAAGGGCCCGCAGAAGATATCCGGCCCGCCGGCCGTCGACTACCTGCGCGCCCGCTACGGCTTCGGCGACAACTCCGACATCGGCCGGATGAAGCGCCAGCAGGCCTTCCTCTCCTCGATGATCCGCAAGATCCAGGGCCAGGGCTTCTCACTCCCCACCCTGCTCCCGCTCGCCGACGCCGCCACCAAGTCGCTCACCGTCGACGAGGGCCTCGGCACCGCGATGAAGCTGGTCGACTTCGCCCAGTCGCTGCAGCAGATCAAGCTCTCCGACATCACCTTCGTCACCACCCCCTGGCGCTACGCCGGCGACCGGGTCGCCCTGGTCCACCCGGACGTCGACACCCTGTGGCGGCTGCTGCGCGAGGACCGCACCCTGGACGGCCAGAGCACCGGCCAGGTCGCCGACGGCGCGACCGCCACCCCCTCGCCCTCGGCCTCCGCCGGTGCGCAGACCCCCGCGCCGACCGCCACCCCGCTCAGCGCCGAGCAGCTCGCCGCCCCGGTCACCGTGATCAACGGCGTCGGCACCGACGGCCTGGCCGGCCGGGGCTCCGCGGCGATCCGCGCCCAGGGCTTCCAGAACGTCTCGCTCGGCCAGACCACCGGCGGCCGGCTGCGCACCGAGATCGCCTACGACCCGCCGTTCAAGGCCGTCGCCGACCAGCTCGCCGCGCTCTTCCCGGGCGCCCGGCTGACCGAGGAGCCCGGCTCCGAGGGCGTCACCGTCACGCTCGGCCGCGACTACCGCCCGGCCGCCGGCGCGCCCACCGCCGACGCCACCCCGGGCGCCCCCGGCACCCCGGCCGCCGCGCCCACCGGGCCGCTCCCCAGCGCCATGCCCAGCGGCATCGCCGAGAACAGCCGCACCGCCGACACCGACCCCTGCGCCAACCTCACCTTCGGCTGACCGAGCCCGTCAGACCGGGTCCGGCAGGCCGGTGACCACGGCGGTCAGCCGGGTGCCGGGCGGGAAGGCGCCGGCCGCCGCCAGGTCGTACAGGGCGGCCAGCAGCTTGGCCACGTAGCGGCGCTCCAGGGCGACGCCGTGCCGCCGTTCGAAGCCGGCCGCGAACTCCTCCAGCGCGGCCGGCACCCGTCCGTACCCGCCGCCGTGGTGGTCGTGGTCGATCCGCCAGCCGGCGAACTCCCGCCCGTACGCCTCCCGGTGCAGCCGGGCCACCTCGCCCTCCAGGTAGCCGGCCCCGCCGCGCAGCACCGCCACCCCGAGCGCCCGCGCGCCCGGCGGCAGCCCGGCCGCGATCCCGGCCAGCGTGCCGCCGGTCCCGACCGGGCAGCAGACCACGTCCCGCTCCCCGAGGTCGGTCAGCTCCGCGGCGACCGCCGCCGCCCCGCGCGCCGCCAGGGCGTTCGACCCGCCCTCGGGCAGCACCAGGCACCGTCCCCAGCGCTCCAGCCGCCCGGCGTCCCCGGCGGGGCCGAGGGCGCTCCGTCCGGCCGCCTCCCGGTAGTCGGCCCGGGACAGGAACACCAGCTCCATCCCGGCCGCCTCGGCGGCCCGCAGCGACCAGTTCCGCGGCGCGTCCGCCAGCTCCTCCCCGCGCACCAGTCCGACGCTCGCCAGCCCCAGCGCCCCGGCCGCCACCGCGACCGCCCGCAGGTGGGTCGAGTACGCGCCGCCGAAGGTCAGCAGCCGGGTGTGGCCCTGCTCGACCGCCGCCGCCAGGTTCGGCGCCAGCTTGCGCCACTTGTTCCCCGGCACCAGCGGGTGCGCCAGGTCGTCCCGCTTCAGCCGCAGCTCCACCCCCGCCCGGGCCAGCGCCTCGTCGGGGCAGTCCACCAGCGGGGTCGGCAGTCGGGCGGCTTCGAGCATCCGCCCAGGATACGAAAGGCGCCCGCCGCCCCCTCCCGGGCCGGGGAGGGGGCGGCGGGCGCCGGTGCCGGGCCTCAGCTCCAGGTCGGCATGACCGAGTAGCAGTACGGGTCGGAGGTGTGCAGGTTCGCCCAGTACAGCCGGTCACCGGTGTTCGGGCCGACCACGCCGTCCGCGTCGAGGCCCTGCGCCGACTGGTAGGCCTTCAGCACCCGCAGCGTCTCGCCGCCGAACTGCCCGTCCACGCTCAGGGCCATCTCGGGATGCGGCATCGAGCGGGTCGAGTTGTAGTGGTTGAGCGCCAGCTGGACGCAGGTCACGGCCGAGCCGCGGTCGCCGTAGCGGATGTTGCGCGCGCCCACCTTGGCACTCGCCGCCGAAGCGCCGGCGCCGACCACCAGGAGCGCCGCGGTCAGCGCGACCGCCCCCTTGCCCAGAGCCGCCTTCGTGTTCAGCTTCATGGTGCGTTCCCCAACTCTCGTACGGTGTGCGGGCCGCCGGACCCCCTGCCCGGCGACGGCCCAACCGTAGGCGCGCCCGCACCCCCTCGAACGCCGTCCGAACGCCCGCCGGCCCCGTCCCACCCCGTCCCAGGCCGCTGAGCTGCGCTTTGGGACGCCGTCCCGGATCGCATTGGAGACGGCCCACCCGGGCCCGGGGCGTCAACGCGCACCCGGCGCGGACCTGTTCGAGTGACTCCCCGCCTGTCGATGCGGTCGGGGGCGGCGGCGGTCACTAGAGTTCGTGCAGATGACCGCACCTGGTCAAGTCCGGTCAATCCGGACGACGGCGAAGGTGGGGCGGGTGGGACTCGAACCCACGACCAAGGGATTATGAGTCCCCTGCTCTAACCGGCTGAGCTACCGCCCCGGTTCGGCCGCGCGCGACGGCGAGGCGGTCGCGGCAGCAGCAGACGGCCCCGAAAGGCCGTCCCGGGCAGCATAGCCGGTCGATCACCCGTGGTGCGCGCCAGGGGCGCACATGGGTGCGCGCGCGGGCGGCGGCGGCCCGGCGCCCGTCGGCGGGGCGCCTGACGGGGCGGGTGACGGGGCGTGAGGGGGCGGCGGTGGCGCGGACCGGCCCCGCCTGGTAGATCTTCCTCTCGAACGGCGGACCGCATCACCCGCAGCGCCCGCCCCGAGGACGAGACGGAGCCCCGATGGCCTCCCGCCCGGTACGGCCCGCGCGCGCGGCCAGGACGGTCGCCCTGGCGGCCCTGCTGCTGGCCGCCGCGATGGCCTGCGGCGGGGAGCAGCGGGACCGGACGGCCGAGGTGGCCCCGCCGAACCCGGCCTGGGACCGGGTCGGCACCCTGTCGGTGCGCACCGCGCAGGGACCCAGGGCGTGCACGGCGAGCGTGGTGCAGAGCCCGCGGCGGAACCTCCTGGTGACCGCCGCGCACTGCGTGCAGAGCCGCCGGATCGGTCTGCTGGACGGCCTGGTGTTCACCCCGGGCTACCGCAACGGCTACTCCCCGTACGGGAGTTGGCAGGTGGAGTCGGTCACCGTCGATCCGCGCTGGGTCGCCGACGACGACCCCGAGTACGACGTGGCGTTCGTCACCGTGCGGGCGCTCAACGGCCGGCAGGTGGAGGACGCGGTCGGCGGCAACCCGCTGGGCACCGGCCAGGGCTTCGGGCTGGCGGTCTCGGTCACCGGCTACCCCAACGAGCGCGACGAGCCGATCACCTGCTCGGGCCTGACCAGCTCGCAGAGCCCGACCCAGGAGCGCTTCGACTGCGGCGGCTACACCGACGGCACCAGCGGCAGCCCGTGGCTGACCACCAACGGCCGGGTGATCGGCGTGATCGGCGGCTACCAGGAGGGCGGCGAGACCGAGGGCACCTCGTACAGCGTCGCCTTCGACGACCGGGTCGCCGAGCTCTACCAGCTGGCCGTGGAGTGAGCGCGGAGTGAGCACCGTCACCCCGTGCGGGGGTCCCGGAGCAACACGAAGGCCCCCCGGTCATCCGAGGGGCCTTCGCTCTGAGCAGTCACCGGGCGCACCCGGTGCAGCTCCCGCATTTGGACTCGAACCAAAAACCTGCCGGTTAACAGCCGGCTGCTCTGCCAATTGAGCTATGCGGGATCGCGGTACACAACTGCCGTACCACGGCTGGGCGGTGGACCCTAGGGGCCGCCACCCGAGCTCCCCCAATTGGACTCGAACCAATAACCTGCCGATTAACAGTCGGCTGCTCTGCCAATTGAGCTATGGGGGATCGAGCTTCCCGCTCCGGCTCCCGGTCTCCCGGGCTCCTCGGCGTTCGCTGCGGGACATACATTAGCGCACTCGGGGGGGTGGTCCGCCAATCGCTTTCCCCGGCGCCACCGACGACCGCCCGGCGCGCCCCCCGCGCGCCCGGCGCACCGCCCGTGGATGCTGGGGTCACCGACGGTTCACCGTCCCGACAGACGGGTAGGGCAATGCGGCAATGGCCGCCAGGAGAGGGTGGAATCCGATCATGTGGAAGCTGTCGTTCGGCGTCGGACTCGCGACGGGCTATGTCCTGGGCACGCGGGCGGGGCGCCAGCGGTACGAGCAGATCGCCAGGATCACCCGGCAGGTCGCCCAGAACCCCACGGTCCAGGGCGCGGCCGACAAGGCGAGGCAGCAGGCCGGCGCGGTCGCCGGGAAGGCCGCCGGAGCCATCACGGACAAGGTCGGCGACCGGCTGCCCAGCGCCGTCACCGACCGGGTGCCGTACTTCAACCGGCCCAAGGCCGAGGACGACGCCTGGGGCACCTTCCGGCCGTAGGACCCGTTCCGGGGCGCGGTGACCGGCCGGGGCGGATATTTCCCCGGCCGGGCCGCGCCCGGACGACCGCTGAGGCATGATCTCGACTATGGCCATCGTCGCGGGGATAGACAGCTCGACCGGTCGCACCCGGATCGTCGCGTGCGACTCCGAGACCGGCGCGGTCCTGCGCTCCGGCAAGGCCCCCCACCCCGTCGCGGAGGGCCCGGACACGCGGCCCGGCGAGACCGACCCGCAGCTGTGGCTGCACTCGCTCGGCGACGCCGCCGCCGGCGGCCTGCTGGAGGGCGTCCGGGCGATCGGCGTCAGCGCCCAGCAGCACGGCATGATCGGCCTGGACGCCGGCGGCGTCCTGGTCCGGCCCGCGATCCTCTGGAACGACCCGCGCTCCAGCGGCGCGGCCGCCACCCTGCTGGACGCGCTCGGCGGCCCGGCCGCCTGGACAGCGGCCATCGGCGCCGTCCCCGGCCCCACGTACACCATCGCCAAGCTGCGCTGGCTGGCCGAGTTCGAGCCCGCCAACGCCCGCCGGATCGCCGAGGTGCTGCTGCCGCACGACTGGCTGGTCTGGCAGCTGCTCGGCCACCCCAAGCGCCGCACCACCGACCGGGGCGACGCCTCCGGCACCGGCTACTGGTCCCCGATCACCGGCGAGTACCGGCAGGACCTGGTCGAGCTGGCGCTCGGCCACCCGCTGCGGGTCCCGGACGTGCTCGGCCCGGCCGAACCCGCCGGCCACACCCCCGAAGGCCTGCTGATCTCGGCCGGCACCGGCGACAACATGGCCGCCGCGCTCGGCCTCGGCCTCGGCCCCGGCGACGCGGTGGTCTCGCTGGGCAGCGCCGGGACGATCTTCGCGGTGCACGAGCAGGCCGTGGTGGACGCCACCGGGCTGGTCTCCTCCTTCGCCGACGCCACCGGCCGGCACCTGCCGATGGTCGCCACCCTGAACGCCGCCCAGGTGCTCCGCTCCACCGCCGCCCTGCTCGGCCGCGACCTGGAGGGCCTCAGCGACCTCGCGATGCAGTCCTCCCCCGGCGCGTACGGGCTGGTGCTGCTCCCCTACCTGGACGGCGAGCGGACGCCCGCGCTGCCGCACGCGGCCGGCACCCTGACCGGTCTGCGGGCCGAGTCGATGGCCCCTCAGCACCTGGCCCGGGCCGCCGTCGAGGGCATGCTCTGCAACAGCGCCGACGCCCTGGACGTGCTGCGCGCCCGGGGCGTCGAGATCAAGCGGGTCTTCCTGCTGGGTGCCGCCGGGCGGCTGCAGGCCGTCCGGCACGTCGCCCCGCAGCTGTTCGGCGTCCCGGTGGTGGTCCCGCCGCCCGGCGCGCACGCGGCGCGCGGCGCGGCCCGGCAGGCCGCCTGGGCGCTGGCCGGCACGCCCGAGCCGCCGCGCTGGGAGCTGCCGGAGGCGGTCACCGCCGCCCCGGACGGCGAGCACGACCTGCCGGTCGGTTCGGCGGTCCGTCAGCAGTACCGGGCCGCCCGCGAGCAGATCCACCCGGAGACCGCCGGCTGAGCCGGCCGGACGCGAGCCGACGGACGGGAACCGGACGGGGAGCGGCACCCGGCCGGGCGGTGAAGATGCGTCACCCGGCGGCCGGTGGCAGCGTGGGAGGCGACGCGGCCACCGGACGGAAGGGCGGCAGGATCCCATGGCACTCCACGAGGGAGCCGGTGACGACCGCCGGCTGAACGTCGGCCCGTTCGTCGGCACCGCCGCCGACCCGCTCGGCGCGATGGAGCTGGCGCCGCCGCTGCACCGGCTCGGCGACGGCCCGGTCCCGGCCGACACCGCGTACCAGCTGATCCACGACGAGCTGATGCTGGACGGGAACGCGCGGCTCAACCTGGCCACCTTCGTCACCACCTCGATGGAGGTGCAGGCCACCCGGCTGATGACCGAGTGCCTCGACAAGAACATGATCGACAAGGACGAGTACCCGCAGACCGCCGAACTGGAGCGGCGCTGCGTGGCGATCCTCGCCGACCTGTGGCACGCCCCCGACCCGGACGCCGCCGTCGGCTGCTCCACCACCGGCTCCAGCGAGGCCTGCATGCTGGCCGGCCTCGCGCTCAAGCGCCGCTGGATGCAGCGCAACGCCCACCGCTACGCGGCCGGCGCCCGGCCCAACCTGGTGATGGGCGTCAACGTGCAGGTCTGCTGGGAGAAGTTCTGCACCTTCTGGGAGGTCGACGCGCGCACCGCCCCGATGGAGGGCGAGCGCTTCCACCTCGGCCCCGAGCAGGCGGTGGCGCTCTGCGACCGGGACACCATCGGCGTGGTCGGCGTACTCGGCTCGACCTTCGACGGCTCCTACGAACCGGTCGCGGAGATCTGCGCCGCGCTCGACGACCTCCAGCGGCGCACCGGCCTGGACGTCCCGGTCCACGTGGACGGCGCCTCCGGCGGCATGATCGCGCCGTTCCTGGACGAGGAGCTGGTCTGGGACTTCCGGCTGCCCCGGGTCGTCTCCGTCAACACCTCCGGCCACAAGTACGGGCTGGTCTACCCCGGCGTCGGCTGGGCGCTCTGGCGCGACCACGAGGCGCTGCCCGAGGAGCTGGTGTTCCGGGTCAACTACCTGGGCGGCGAGATGCCGACCTTCGCCCTGAACTTCTCCCGGCCCGGCGCCCAGGTGATCGGCCAGTACTACACCTTCCTGCGGCTCGGCCGGGCCGGCTACCGGGCGGTCCAGGGCGCCTGCCGGGAGGTGGCCGGCTACCTGGCCGGGGCGATCGAGGAGCTCGGCGACTTCCGGCTGCTGACCCGGGGCACCCAGCTGCCGGTGTTCGCGCTCACCACGGCGGACGGCGTGCCGTTCGACGTCTTCGACGTGTCCCGGCGGCTGCGCGAGCGCGGCTGGCAGGTGCCCGCGTACACCTTCCCGGCGAACCGGGAGGACCTCTCGGTGCTGCGGGTGGTCTGCCGCAACGGCTTCTCCCGCGACCTCGCGGACCTGCTGCTCGGTGATCTGGGCCGGCTGCTGCCGGAGCTGCGCCGGCAGCCGGTGCCGCTCCAGGAGCTCGGGGTGCCGGCCCGGACGGGCTTCCACCACTGAGGAGCGCGGTCCCCGCTCTCGTGGGCGGCCGGTCTCGTGGGCGGCCGGTCTCGTGGGCGGCCGGTCTCGTGGGCGGCCGGTCTCGTGGGCGGCCGGTCTCGTGGGCGGCCGGCGGATGATCGCGGCGGGGAGGGCGGCACGCAAGCGCGACCTCCCCGCCGCGCGTCCCTGTGGCCCGGGGCAGCCTCCCCCCGTGAGGCTGCCACGGACCCGTGGGGGCCAGGAACGGCAGAGCGTCAGGGCCCGTACGAACGGTGCCCGGACGAAGGAACCGGGCGGCGAACCGCACCGGCCAGAGAACAATGCCCCACGAGCACATGAATGTTCGAGCGTCTCCCGGGGTTGTGAGACACTTCCGTCCGTCTCAGCGCCGGGACCAGGCTTTTGGGACGCCGGGCCGCTGAGGTTTGAGACGCGAGACGCCCACCCGGGCCCGGAGCAGGGCCCCGACGGGCCCGCCGCTCCCGCCCCGCCCGCCTCGGATGTTTGGAAGAACGCATGGGTTCCGCCTGGAAGCAGCTGCCGGACGACCTGTCCGCCCCCGCCGGACGCCTGACCGAGGAGCTGCGCGCCGTCAAGGACGCGACCGGGCTCTCGCTCTCCGAGCTGGCCGCCCGCACCCACTACAGCCGGGCCTCCTGGGAGCGCTGGCTGAACGGCAAGCGGGTCATCACCGAGCAGGCGCTCGACGCGCTGATCGGCGCCGTGGAGTGCGACGGTCCGGCGCTGCGGGCGCTCTGGGCGGAGTCCGTGGCCGGGGAGCCGGCGGCGGAGGCCGTGGCCGCCGTGGCGGCCGTGGCACCGGTGGAGACGGTCGAGCCGGCGGAGCCGGTCGAGCCCGAGGTCGCGCCGTCCGGGGCCGAGGAGCGGGAGACCGGCACCGGCCCCGAGGTCACGGCCGCGCCCGTGGTGGTCGCGGAGGCCGCCGTCCCCGAGCCCGCGGCCCCGGCGACCGGCCGGGTGCTGGGCCGGCCGGTGGCACTGATCACCGCCGCGGTGGTGGCGGTGCTGCTGCTGGTCCTCGCCGTGGTGCGCTACACCTCGTTCGCGGAGGGGGAGGAGGTGACGCCGACCACCGCCGGCGGACAGCCGACCGCCTCGGCGGACACCGGCACCCCGACCAACCCGGTCGCCCCGGTCTCCCCGCCCTCCCCCGCCGTCTCCTCGGCCACCAACCCCGCGCCGCCGGTCCCCGCCTGCCAGGCGATCGGCTGCTCCCACAAGGACCCCAAGGCGACCGGCTGCGGCGGCGACGCCCGGACCCTGCAGACCACCAACATCGGCAAGGTCGTCGTCTACCTCCGCTACAGCCAGAAGTGCCAGGCCGCCTGGGCCGCGATCACCGAGGGCCAGCCGGGCGACCAGGCGACCGTCACCACCAGCTCCGGTGAGACGGAGACGGCGCTGATCCACTGGGGCTACGACAACTACTCGTGGATGGTGAACGCGGCCGACCCGGCGGTCACCTTCCAGGTCTGCGGCCGCCAGAGCCAGCCCGAGGGCGCCTCCTGCACCAACAGCGTCGCCAACCTGGCCCGGCTGGTCGCCTCCACCCCGATCCCGATCGGCCCGGCCTCCCCGCCCCCGGCCACCACCCCGGCGTCCTAATCCAGGTAGCCGCGGAGCTGGGCGGCGAAGGCGTGGTCGCGGAGCTTGACCAGGGTCTTCGACTCGATCTGGCGGATCCGCTCCCGGGTGACGCCGAACAGCACGCCGATCTCCTCCAGCGTGCGCGGCCGCCCGTCGTCCAGGCCGTAGCGGAGCTGGACCACCTGGCGCTCGCGCTCGCCGAGGGTGGCCAGCACCGCCTCCAGGTGCTGACGCAGCAGCAGGAAGGCGGCGGACTCGGCGGGTGAGGCCGCGTCGGCGTCCTCGATCAGGTCGCCGAGCGCCACGTCGTCCTCCTCGCCGACCGGGGTGTGCAGCGAGATCGGCTCCTGGGCCAGCCGGAGCAGCTCGCGGACCCGGTGTTCGGTGAGTTCCAGGACGGCCGCGATGTCGGCCGGGCCCGGTTCGGTCCCGCGCTCCTGGAGCAGCGAGCGCTGCACCCGCACCACCCGGTTGATCAGCTCGACGACGTGCACCGGCACCCGGATCGTCCGGGCCTGGTCGGCCAGCGCGCGGCTCATCGCCTGGCGGATCCACCAGGTCGCGTAGGTGGAGAACTTGTAGCCGCGGGCGTAGTCGAACTTCTCCACCGCCCGGATCAGGCCGAGGTTGCCCTCCTGGACCAGGTCGAGCAGGGTCAGGCCGCGGCCGACGTAGCGCTTGGCGACGGAGACCACCAGCCGCAGGTTGGCCTCGATCAGCCGGCGCTTGGCGAGCCGGCCGATCACCACCAGGGTGTCCAGCTCGCGGGCGAGTGCGTCGGCGGGCGGCGGGTCCCGGTCCAGCCGTTCCTCGGCGAAGAGGCCGGCCTCGATCCGGCGGGCCAGTTCGACCTCCTCGACGGCGGTGAGCAGCCGGACCCGGCCGATCTCGCGGAGGTACTGGCGGAGCAGGTCGGCCGCCGGGCTGCTCGAATCGGTGCCGGTCCCGGGCTCTGCCTCTGTCTCCGCCTCGGGCTCGGTGTCCGGATCGGGGTCGGGGTCGGCGGGGTCGGCGGGCTCGGCCTCGGCTTCGGCGGCCTCGGGGTGGCCGGCCGGCCGGTCCTGTGCGGGCACCCGGGCCCCGTCCGGGGGCGGTGTGCCCGCCCGGCCGTGGGCCTCGGGCGGGCCGGGGTCGTCGTGCGGAGGAGGCGGGGCGAGCGGGTCGGTGGTCGGCTGGGCGGTCGCGGCAAGGCCTCGGTCCACGGGCATCCCTCGGGGCGGGCGCGACTCTGGCGGACCCGCGCTGTACGGAGGTAGGACGCCCTCCAGTGTGCGGCACGCCACACTCCGTGGCCGAGACTCGTGCGCGGACTTTCTGCGCCCGGCCCCGCGCCGGGTAGCACGCCCGGCCCGCGCGGCCGGGGCCGCGGGGAGCGCCCGTCAGAGCGCGGCGGAGCCCTGGCTGCGCAGCAGCTGCCCGTACTGCTGGAGCTGCCACAGCTCGGTCTGCACGGCGTGCAGCGCCTCGGGCTCGGCCCGGTTGCCGAGCCGCTGGAGGTGGGCGCGGACCTCGTTCACCCGCCGGTCCACGGCCAGCAGCCGCAGCTTGACCAGGAACTCCCCCGCGTAGATCGCGTCCACCTTGCGGCGCGAGCGCACCGGTTCCACGGTCAGCTCGGTGACCAGCGACCGCACCTGGTCGTCCGGGCAGGCCTCGCGCACCACGGCGGTGAAGTCGGCCAGGGTGGCCCCGTACGCGGCGCCGCCGGCCTGGCCGAGCGCGCGGCGCACGGCCGTGTACGGCGGGGTCGGGAACTCGTCCTCGCCGTAGTTGTCGAAGGCCGGGGCGACCAGGTCCGGGTGCTGGAGGGCCAGCTTGAGCAGTTCGCGCTCGACGAACTGGGCCGGGTCGCGCGGGTTGAGCACGAAGGCGGGCCGGGCCGGGCGGACCTGCTGGGCCGGCTCGGGGCGGCGGAGCTGGCCGTTGCCGCGCGGGTTCTGCTGGCGCTCGCGGTCCCAGCGGGCCAGCTGGGAGACCCGGCGGACCACGAACGGCTCGTCCAGGATGCCGAGCATGCCGGCCAGCCGGACGGCGTACTCGTGCTGGATCGAGCGGTCCTTGATCTTGGCGACGATCGGCGCCGCCTCCTCCAGCGCCGCCGAGCGGCCCTCGGGGATGTCGACCCGGTGCTTGGCGACCACCGAGTGCAGCGCGAACTCGAACAGCGGGACCGGGTTGTCGATCAGCTCGCGGACCGCGTCGTCGCCCTTGGCCAGCCGCAGGTCGCACGGGTCCATGCCGCCGGGGCTGACCGCGATCGAGGTCTTGGCGGCGAACTTCTGGTCGTCCTCGAAGGCGCGCAGGGCCGCCTTCTGGCCGGCCGCGTCGCCGTCAAAGGTGAAGACGGTCTCGCCGCGGTACTGCGAGGTGTCCATCAGCAGCCGGCGGATGATCTTGATGTGGTCCTCGGCGAACGCCGTGCCGCAGGTCGCCACCGCCGAGGTCACCCCGGCCAGGTGGCAGGCCATCACGTCGGTGTAGCCCTCGACCACCACCGCCCGGCCCGACTTGGCGATCTCCTTCTTCGCCAGGTCGATGCCGTAGAGCACGTGCGACTTCTTGTAGATCGGCGTCTCGGGGGTGTTGAGGTACTTCGGCCCGTTGTCGTCCTCGCGCAGCCGCCGGGCGCCGAAGCCGACCACCTCGCCGGCGATGTCGCGGATCGGCCAGACCAGCCGGCCGCGGAACCGGTCGATCAGACCGCCGCGCTGGCCCTGCGAGGCCAGGCCGCCGAGCAGGATCTCCTTGTCCGTGAAGCCCTTGCCGCGCAGGTAGCGGACCAGGTTCTCCCAGCCGGCCGGGGCGTAGCCGACGCCGAAGGTCTTCGCGGCCTCCTCGTCGAAGCCGCGCTCGGCCAGGAAGCGGCGGCCGATCTCGGCCTCCGGGGAGCCGAGCTGCTCCTGGTACCAGGCGGAGGCCACCTTGTGCGCCTCGACCAGGCGGGTGCGCTCGCCCTGCTGGTGGCGCGGGCTGTAGCCGCCCTCCTCGTAACGGAGGGTGATGCCGGCCTGGGCGGCCATCCGCTCGACGGCCTCGGCGAAGGTGAAGTGCTCGATCTTCATCAGGAAGGCGATGGTGTCGCCGTTCTCCTGGCAGCCGAAGCAGTGGAAGACGCCCTTGGCGGGGTTGACGTAGAAGGAGGCGGACTTCTCGTCGTGGAAGGGGCAGACGCCCTTGTACTCGCCACCGCCACCGTTGGTCAGCTGTACGTAGTCGCCGACCACCGCGTCGATCGGCAGTGCGCTCCGCACCGCCTGCACGTCTTCGTCCCTGATCCGCCCGGCCACCCCGGAAGTCTACTGGGGCGGCCGGGGTTTCCGGCGGGCCGTTTCCGCCCGCCCGCCGTCACCTCCGGGCCGGGCCCGCCGTCACGTCCAGGCCGCGCCGACCAGCTTGCCGTGCAGGGCCAGGGCGGAGGCGTCGGTGAGGGTGGCGATCTGGTCGATCACCGCGCGCAGGGCGGCCCGGTCGTCCTCCGCCTCGTGGTACTGCGCGGCGAACACCGGGTCCAGCCCCTCGGGCGCGCGCTCGTTGAGGACGTAGGCCAGCTCGGCGATCACGATCCGCTGCCGGGCCCGGAGCTGGGCCTGCTCGTCGCGCTGCATCACGAACCGGACCGCGACCGCCTTGAGCACCGCGCACTCCAGCCGCACCTCGCGCGGCACCACCAGCTCGGCCCCGTACCTGGTCAGCCGGCCGGGGCCGTAGCGGGCCCGGGTGGCCTGCTCGGCGGCCAGGCAGAACCGGCCGATCAGCTGGCTGGTGAGGTCCTTCAGCCCGGCCCGGGCGCGGGCGGTGCCGTCGTACGAGCGCGGCCACCACTCCTGGGCGAGCAGCCGGTCCAGGGCGGCGGCCAGCTCCTCGGGCTCGGCGTCCCGGGCGTAGCGCTCGGCGACCTTGAACAGCTCGGCGCGCTCGCTCGGGGCGTGCAGCACGGCCGGGTCGATGTGGCCGGCCTGGAGGCCGTCCTCGACGTCGTGGGTCGAGTAGGCGACGTCGTCGGACCAGTCCATCACGGTGGCCTCGAAGCACTTGCGCCCGGCCGGGGAGCCGGCCCGCAGCCAGCGGAACACCGGCAGGTCGTCGGCGTAGACGCCGTACTTGGGCGAGGCCGGGTCGGTGGGGTGGGCGCCGTGCGTCCACGGGTACTTGGTGGCGGCGTCCAGCGCGGCCCGGGTCAGGTTGAGGCCGACGCTGCGGCCGGGCCAGGGGGCGAGCCGGGCGGGCGTCTCGTCCTGCGGGGCGAACCGCTTGGGCTCCAGGCGGGTCAGGATGCGCAGCGACTGCGCGTTGCCCTCGAAGCCGCCGCAGGCCTCGGCGGCCTGGTCGAGCGCCTCCTCGCCGGTGTGGCCGAACGGCGGGTGGCCGATGTCGTGGGCCAGGCAGGCGGTCTCGACGAGATCCGGGTCACAGCCGAGGGCGGCGCCCAGCTCCCGGCCGACCTGGGCGCACTCCAGCGAGTGGGTCAGCCGGGTGCGGGGGAAGTCGCTGCGCATCGGGGCGACCACCTGGGTGGTGCCGGCCAGCCGGCGCAGGGCGGCGGAGTGGAGCACGCGGGCGCGGTCGCGCTGGAACCCCGTGCGGCCCGGGCGTTTGTCCGGTTCGGGCACCCAGCGGGCCTCGGCGGCGCGGTCGTACGGGTTCGGAGTCGGGGCGGCGGTGAGGCGGTGCGCGGTGTCATCCATATGAGCCTCACGGTACGCCGCGCCTCCGACAGCGGAAGTGTGCCGCGCGCGACGGCGCGTGGGCCGGGGCGTGAACCCTTGGCCGTGCGCCGGGCGCGCCGGGCGGGTCGGGCGGGTCGGGCGGTGACGGCCCGCCCCTGCCCCGTCCGCCCTGCCCCGTCAGCCCCGGACCGCCTTGAGGACAGCCGCGGCGGCCCCCTCCTGCCCCCTGGCGTTCGGGTGGATCGCCGCCAGGCCGTGCGCCGGGAACGGCGGCTCCACCCAGCGGGCCTCCTCGCCCGCGCACATGTCGTGGCCCGCCGAGGGCGCCGCCAGGTCCACGAAGACCGCGCCGGCCGCCTCCGCCCGCCGCTTCAGCATGGCGTTGAGCTGCTGCTCCTTCTCCACCAGGAAGCCCAGGTCGGCGCCGGCCACGGCGGTGCCCAGCACCGGGACGCAGCCCGCCGGGTCGGCCGGCAGCAGCGACGGGTAGCCGACCACGTAGACCCGGGCCTGCGGGGCGCGGCGCCGGACCTCCTTCAGCGTCTCGCCCAGCCGCTCGCCCGCCGCGTCCACCTTGCGCTGCACCTGGTCGCCGCCGCCCGCGACCGCGTACGAGTCCCGGCACGGCGACGGGGCCCGGTCGGAGCCGACCAGGCCCTTGAGCGCGTCCACCAGGTTCTCCTTGGCGCACTGGCCGACGACCTCCATGAACCCGGCGTCGTTGCCGCCGATCCCGACCGTCACCAGCCGGGTGGCGGGGGTGAGCGCGTCCAGCTGCGGCGGGTTGGTGCCGCCGTCGGTCGACTGGGCGCCGGTGAGGTCGCCGGTCCGGGCGCCGCTGCAGCTGACGTCGCGGAACTGCGCCTCCGGCAGGCCGAGCGCCCTGGCCACCAGCGACGGGTAGTTGACCGACGAACGGGCGCAGCCCTTCGGCTCCCCCACCTGCGGGCTGATCTTCAGGCCCGCCGTGTAGGAGTCGCCGAGCGCCACGTACGGGCCGGTGGGCCGGGGCGTCGGGGTCGGCGTCGGGGTGGGCGTCGGGGTGGGGGCGGCCGTGCGCGCCGGTCCGGCGGGGGCGGCCGACCCGGCCGCGGCGCGCGCGGTGTCGGTGCCGGACGAGCCGGAGCAGCCGGCGACCAGCACGACGGCGAGGCCCGCGGTCAGCGCGCCGGCGAGCGCGCCGCCGGGGCGCACCGGCCCCGGGCCGCGCATGAACCTCGGACGTACCGGCGTCGGGCGTACGGACAGTGGCACGGGATCCCCCCGGGTAGGAGCCGTTGGCGTTCTTCCCACGACAGCCCGTCCCCCGGGCACCGCAGTGCCCAACGGACGGGCTCGCCGGATCGCTCCCGCCCGGGGCGGGGAATCCGCGGTACCGGCCCCGGCCTACTCCGGCCCGCGCTCGTGCTCGGCCAGGAACTGCTCGAACCGCCGGCCCAGCTCGTCCGCCGACGGCAGGTCCACCGGCTCGGCCAGCAGGCTCTCCCAGCCCTCGGCGCCCGCCACCGCGTCGTACTGGCCCTCCATGCCGCGGATCGCCGAACGCAACTCGCCGTCGCCGTGCGCCAGCTGCTCCTCGATGTCGGCGTAGACCTCGTCCACCCGCTCGCGCAGCAGCGTGCCGGGCAGCACCAGCCCGGTCGCGGACTGCACCGCCTCCAGGATCAGCACCGCGGCCGCCGGGTACGCCGAGCGCGCCACGTAGTGCGGCACGTGCACGGCGAAGCCCAGCACGTCGTGCCCGGCCTCGGCGAGCCGGTACTCCAGCAGGGCCTGCGCGCTGCCCGGGACCTGGGCCTGCTCGAACCACTGCGGGTAGCCCGCCGCGAGGTCCAGCCGGTTGCCGTGCGGGGTCAGGCCGACCGGGCGGGTGTGCGGCACGCCCATCGGGATGCCGTGGAAGTCGAGCGTCAGTCGGACGTCGAAGCGCTCCACCAGCTCGCGGACGGCCGCGATGAACCGCTCCCACTCGACGTCCGGCTCCGGGCCGGTGAGCAGCAGGAACGGCGAGCCGGCCGCGTCGTGGACCAGCTGGAGCAGGATCTCCGGCGGGTCGTAGGACTGCCAGTGCTCGCGGTCGAAGACCATCGCGGGGCGGCGGGCCCGGTAGTCCACCAGGCGGTCGTGGTCGAACCGGGCGACCACCTTCGGCTCGCCGGTCTCCAGCAGGTGGTCGACCACCTGGGCGCCCGCCTCACCGGCGTCCATGAAGCCCTCGAAGTGGTGGAGCAGCACCAGGCCCGCGCCGGTGTCGGCCAGCGCGGCCCTCGCCGCGGCCACGGCCGCCACGCCCTGCTGGTCCAGCTCGTACAGCGCCTGGGGATCACGCACCGCTCACCCACACCCCGTTTCCCTACTCGTCGCAGCTCGCTGCGCGTCGTCCACCGCCGGTCGGACTCGTGCCCGGCTCTCCTCGTGCAGCGTGCGGGGCGCCGCCGGAATTCCCGTCGCCCCCGGGTACGTTTCCCGCCATCGCCGCCGGGCCGGCGGCCGCCGGCGGGCGTTCGGCGCGCCCGACCGCGGGCCGACCGGACCATGATCGCACCCAGCGGGAAAACCCCTGGTCAGGAGCGGGCGGACGGCCGATCCGGGCCGCTCGGGGCCTGATCCGGCGGCCATTCGTGTGCCGCGAAGTGACGCACCGCCTTCTGGCGGGTATCGTCCTCTCGCTGCCTCGCATCGTCGCGTCGTCGTCACGTCGTCCGTAACGCCGTCGATCACGTCCCGGACCGGTGCTCGGCCAGCCACCCACGACGCATCTTGCCTTCACCTGGCCGCCTGCTTCCCTTCGCGCTCTCGTTTCCTCTTCGGCCATCTCGCGGACGCACACTGTCCCCTCGCTCAGCCCGCCGGACCGGTCCGTGGACCCGTGTCCGTTCCGGCACCGCGCTGCCCGTCTCCGGGCCGTCGCCCCCCGCCCCGCCCGACCGGACCTCCGGCGTGCACGGGTACCGGTGGGCGCACTCCGGGGCGGGGCGAACCGTCCACCGCTGATCCGAGCCGCATCCCGGCGCGGGCCAGCGCCCTCCGACCGATGAAGGACCGAAGGTTCCGTGCCCGTACCTGTCATCCTCACCGGCCGCACCGTGCGGCTGGAGCCCCTCGCCGCGCACCACGCCGAGGCCATCGCCAAGGCCGGCGCCGAGGACCGTACGACTTACGCCTTCACCCCCGTCCCGCACGGCCTGGAAGCGGCCCGGGAGTACATCGCCCGCGCCCTCGCCGACCAGGCCGCCGGCCGCTCGCTGCCGTTCGCGACGGTGAGCCAGGCGGACGGCCGGGTGGTGGGCTCCACCCGTTTCCTGGAACTCGATTACTGGCGGGGCCCGCTGGTGTGGCCGCCGGTGCCGGGCGTGCCGTTCGGCGATCCGGCCACCGCCGTCCCGGACGCCGCCGAGATCGGCAACTCCTGGCTCTCCCCGCGCGCCCAGGGCAGCGGCATCAACACCGAGGCCAAGCTGCTGATGCTGCGCCACGCCTTCGAGGCCTGGGGCGTGCAGCGGATCTCGCTCCGCGCCGACGCCCGCAACCTGCGGTCGCGGGCGGCCATCGAGCGGCTCGGCGCGACCTCCGAGGGCGTCCGCCGGGCGCACTCGCGCGGGTTGGACGGGGTGGTCCGGTCCACCGCGTTCTACTCGATCCTGGACGCCGAGTGGCCGGCCGTCCGGGACATCATCGAGCTCCGGATCGCCGCCGCCACCTCGCCGAGCGCCCCGGACCCGGCGATCAACCAGGAGTGCCTTAGACACGGCGGCGGCGCCGGGCACCTGATCACGGCCTGACGGTCAGGATCCGGTTCCGGCGGCGGCCCGCAGCAGGCGGGCCAACAGGTCGGTGTTCCGGCCGTCCCCCGACTCGGGCGCGCGACTGCGGCACGCCTCGACGACAGCGGACACCGGACGCCACCCGTCCCGGCCGGGAGTGATCGTCAGCTCCCAGCCGGGGCGGCCGTCGGCGTCGCACAGCCGGAGCCGGCCCTCGTGGGTGCGGACCCGCCAGCGGCCGTCCGGGCCGTCCGCGACCGCCCCGGTCCGGAGCCGCCGCCACTGCTCGTCGGTCCACACCACGTCCGGCACCGGACACGGCCGGGGCGCCGACAGGTCCGGCGCCCCCGCGACACCGCCCGGCTCGGGGAAGGCCCAGGCCGGCAGCGGCTCGCGGGCGGCCAGCCAGGCGGCGGGGATGCCCGCCGTCCCGGTGCGCGCGGCGACCACGCCGCCGGTGATCGCGGCCACGGTGTCCATGTCCCCACCCGCGCCCACCGCCTCCCAGACCGCCCCGGGGTAGTCGGTGAGCCGGCGGGCCGCGCACCAGAGCGCGTACGGCACGGTGTCGGCCGCGCTGGTCCGGCTGCCGTTGCCGAGCACCCGCGCGACCACCCGGAAGTCCGGCTCCCCGAGCAGCGCGAGCGCCTCGGTGAGCCCGTCCCGGACGGCCCCGGCCGGTGTGAGATCACGCACGCTCTCCAGGTAACCCCCCGGCGTCACCGGCCCGCTCCGCGCCCGCACCGCACACGCCGCCGCCACGGCCACGGCGACCGCCCCGGCCACCGCCTGCGGATGGGTGTGCGTGATCACCGCGGTCGCGGCCGCCGGCTCCACCACGGCGGCCGGGTCGTCCGCGTACGCCGCGCCGAGCGGGGCGACCCGCATCGCGGCGCCGTTGCCGAACGACCCCTGACCGTCGAACAGTTCCCCGGCCAGCGCCCGCGCGTCACCCCCCTCCCGGATCAGCCGCAGCAGCCGGTTGGCGGCCGGCCCGTAGCCGCGGTCGAAGTCGTGCCGGCGGGCGAAGGCGTGGGTGAGGTCGAAGGTGTCGACGGCGCCGCGCTCGGTGTGCGCGGCGTACACCGAACAGGCCATCTCGGTGTCGTCGGTCCACGGCCAGGGGCCGGGCGGGGCGGTGCGGACGGTGAGGTGGGTCCGCGCGGTGGCGGGGACGAAGAACTGGGCGCCGAGGGCGTCGCCCACGGAGAGGCCGTCGAGGGCGTCGAGTGCGCGGGTGGGGTGAGTGGTCGTCATCGCCGGCCAGCTCAGCGGTTCGGCGGACGGTTCGTCAATCCCGTTTGACCGGGGGCACCCCCGGCGGGCGATGTTCCGCATACCGCCGAACCGGGCGGGAAGCACCCAGGGCATGACCCGTGCCACCGGCTTCGTCGACCCGCTGCTGCTGCTCGGCGCTGACCAGCAGCACATCGCCACCCGCGCCCAGCTGCGCGGGCTCGGCGTGCCGTCCGGCACCATCGCGCACCGGCTGCGGCCGGGCGGGCCGTGGCAGCAGGTGCTGCCCCGGGTGATCTGCCTGCAGACCGGGCGGTTGACGGCGCATCAACGGCTGCGGGCGGCGCTCGCGTACGCCGGCCCCAAGGGGCGGGCCGCGGTACCGGCCGGGGAGGTGCTGCTGACCGGGGCGGCGGTGCTGGCCGACGCCGGACTGCCGTCCGCCGGGCACCCCGCCGACCTCACCGAGGTCGACGTGCTGATCCCCGGGCCGCGCCGGGTCGCCGACCACGGGTTCGTCCGGATCCACCGGGCGGGCGGGGCGATGCCCGGCGGCTTCGAACGCGACGACGGGCTCTGGAGCACCTCGGTCGCCCGGGCCCTGGCCGACCTCGCGCCCCGGGAAAGCGGACGGCGCCGGTTCCGCGCGCTCTGCGCCGAGGCCGTCCAGCGCCGGCACTGCGAACTCGGCGAGCTGCTGGACCAGTTGCTGGCCCGGCCGGACGCCCTCGAACTGCCCAGGCTGGCCGGGGTGGTGGAGGAACTGACCGCCGGAGTGCGGTCCGTGGTCGAGGGCGAGGCCCGGGACGCGGTGCGCGGCGCCGGGCTGCCCGAGCCGCTCTGGAACCCGGTGCTGTTCCTGGACGGGCGGTTCCTGGCGGTGCCGGACGCCTACTGGCCGCGGGCCTGCGTCGCGCTGGAGATCGACTCCCGGGCCTGGCACCTGCGCCCGGCCGACCACGAGCGGAGCCTCACCCGGGCCAACCGGCTCACCGCCGCCGGCCTCCCGGTCGTCCGCACCACCCCGCTCCAGCTGCGCCGCGACCCGGCGCCCGTGCTGCAGGAGCTGGCCACCCTGCTGGCCGGCGGCCCGCACGGCCCGCACTCCCGGATCAGCTGGCGCCGCGCCCGCTGAGCGGCGTCCGTCCGCCCGTCGGTCAGTCAGTCAGGAGGGTTCGTCGACGGCGGACCCGGCCGCCTCGGCGGCGGCGACCAGCCGCTGGAGCTCGGCGAGGTGCTCGGCCAGGGCCCGGCGGCCGGCCCTGGTGACGGAGAGCCAGGTGCGGGGCCGCTTGCCGACGTAACCCTTCTTCACCTTGAGGTAGCCGCCCTCCTCCAGCGCGCTCGCGGCCTTGCTGAGCACCGAGTCGGACACCTGGCAGTAGTCCCGGACGGCGGAGAACTCGGCCTCGATGCAACCGCCGAGGAACGCCACCACGGTGAGCCGGGTGGGGTGCTGGAGCAGCGGATCGAGCGCCATCAGAGCGTCACCGCGTCCCGGCGGATCCGGGCGTTGAGGCGCTCCATCCCCAGCCAGAACAGCGCCCCGGCGGTGACGCCGGCCGAGCCGAACACCCAGCGCGAGTCGGCGCCCAGCGCCCAGACCAGGGCGGCCACCGCCAGGGCGCCCGCGAACACCCGCACCACCACGAAGGTCGCCTGACCGCCGTAGCCGGGCGTCCAGCCCCTCGCCACGCCGCCGCGGCGGGTCACCACGGAACCGAGCGCCCCGCTGAACGCCGCGAAGCCGGCGCCCAGCACCCCGGCCATCCAGCTCACATCGGCCCACAGCGCGAATCCGAGCGCGATGCCGTAGAGCGAGAAGCCGACCGCGAAGGTGACGCCGTACCAGGTGGGCATCGTCTGGGGTGCCTGCGCCGCGGCGCGCGCCCGCTCGGCGAGGTGCAGTGCTTCGGCCGCGGGCAGCGCGCCGGACGTGGAGTCGCTCATGGAAGTCCCCCTGACGATCGGCGCCCCGGTGGCGCGCCTCGGTGATTCCACTATGGCATCTACTTTCTGGAATGGAAAGTACTTTCAGCGCCCCGGGTCCAGCCGGGTTCAGCAGCGGGAGTCGATCTCCTGGAAGGTGGCGTAGTGGTCGGCGGTCCAGTACTGCTCGCCGGAGTCGCCGGTGACCACACGGCGGGCGCCGCGGTCGGCGGAGCCGGGGGTGACCACGGTGAACTCGTGGTAGTAACCGGAGGCCTTGCGCGGGAGGCGGCTCTCGCGGTTCTCGAAGACGATGCCGTCCGAGCGGTAGGGGTACGGGCCGCCCTTGGCGATCAGGCCGAGGGTGTCGGCGGCCTGGCTGGGCAGCTTGGTGCGGCAGACGTCGGCCAGCGCGGGGTCGGTCGGCACCCAGGTCGCGGTCGCGGCGGGGGTGGCGGGGGCCGCGGAGCCGCCCGGCGGGGTGGGCTTGGGGGCGGCGGACCGGGTGGCGGCGGTCGCGGAGGTGCTCGCGGATGAGCTCGCGGAGGTGCTCGCGGCGGCCTTGGGGGCGCCGGCGCCGCCGTCGTCGGAGACGAGGTACCCGACCACCGCGGCGAGCGCGAGGAGCAGCACGGTCAGGCCGGTGAACAGGCGGTTTCTGCTGGTCATGGGCCACAGCTTGGCAGCCGGCGGGGCCGTGGCGGGCGAGCCACACGCGTGGTGGCAGCCACACCCGCCGGGGAAACGCACGCGGCCGGGGCGGGTACGGACGCCATTGTCCGTTCCCACCCCGGCCGCCTCACGTACGCCGGTTCTCCTGCGCCGAGCTCCGGTGTACGCCCCTCCCCGATGGAGGGGACGCGGTCAGCGTTCCGGCCGGGCCGAGGGGCTCAGAGCCCTCGGCCTCAGCGCGAGTCGCTGCCCGCAGACTCGATGGCGGCGCGGCCGGCCTCCAGGCGCGCCACCGGGATCCGGAAGGGGGAGCAGGAGACGTAGTCCAGCCCCACCTCGTGGAAGAAGTGCACCGACTCCGGGTCGCCGCCGTGCTCGCCGCAGACGCCGAGCTTGAGGTCGGGGCGGGTGGCCCGGCCGGCCTGGACGGCGTGCTTGACGAGCGCGCCGACGCCGTCGCGGTCGATGGTCTCGAACGGGGAGACCCCGAAGATGCCCTTCTCCAGGTAGGCCGTGAAGAAGGAGGCCTCGACGTCGTCGCGGGAGAAGCCCCAGACCGTCTGGGTGAGGTCGTTGGTGCCGAAGGAGAAGAACTCGGCGGCCTCGGCGATCTGGCCGGCCGTCACGGCGGCGCGCGGCAGCTCGATCATGGTGCCGAGCTTGATGTCCAGCCGGACGCCGGTGGACTGGGCGACCTCGGCGAGGACGCGCTCGCACTCGTCGCGGACCAGCTCCAGCTCCTGGACGGTGCCGACCAGCGGGATCATGACCTCGGGGCGCGGGTCCCCGCCGGCCAGCTTCCGCTCGGCGGCGGCCTCGGCGATGGCGCGGACCTGCATGCCGAACAGGCCGGGGATGACCAGGCCGAGGCGGACGCCGCGCAGGCCGAGCATCGGGTTCTGCTCGTGCAGCTTGTGCACCGCCTGGAGCAGGCGCAGGTCGTTCTCGTTCGGGTCCTTGCGGGCCTCGGCGAGGGCGACGCGCACCGACAGCTCGGTGATGTCGGGCAGGAACTCGTGCAGCGGCGGGTCGAGCAGGCGGACGGTGACGGGCAGTCCGTCCATCGCCTGGAAGAGCTCCAGGAAGTCGCCCTTCTGCAGCGGCAGCAGGGTGGAGAGCGCGGCCTCGCGGTCCTTGTCGTTGTCCGCGAGGATCAGGTGCTCGACCTCCTTGCGGCGCTCCTCGCCGAGGAACATGTGCTCGGTGCGGCACAGGCCGATGCCCTGGGCGCCGTAGCGGCGGGCGCGCCCGCCGTCCTCGGCGCCGTCGGCGTTGGCGCGCACGGCGAGCCGGCGGCGGCCGTCGGCGTGCGACATCAGCCGGTGCACGGCCTGGACGAGGCCGCCCTGGACGTCGGCGCCGGCGTGCAGGGTGCCCTCGAAGTACTCCACCACCGCGGAGGGGAGCACGGGCACCTCGCCGAGGTAGACCTTGCCGGTCGCGCCGTCGATCGAGACGACGTCGCCCTCCTCCAGCACCAGGCCGTCGGCGGTGGTCATCCGGCGGCGCTTGGTGTCGACCTCCAGCTCCTCGGCGCCGCAGACACAGGTCTTGCCCATGCCGCGGGCGACGACGGCGGCGTGCGAGGTCTTGCCGCCGCGCGAGGTGAGGATGCCCTCGGCGGCGATCATGCCGTCCAGGTCGTCGGGGTTGGTCTCACGGCGGACCAGGATGACCTTCTCGCCGGAGCGCGACCACTTCACCGCGGTGTAGGAGTCGAAGACGATCTTGCCGATCGCGGCGCCGGGCGAGGCGGCGAGGCCCCGGCCGATCTGCTTGGACTCGGCGTCGGGGGCGAAGCGCGGGAACATCAGCTGGGAGAGCTGGCCGCCGGTGACCCGCATGAGGGCCTCGTCCAGGTCGATCAGGCCCTGGTCGACCAGCTGGACGGCGATCCGGAAGGCGGCCGCGGCGGTGCGCTTGCCGACCCGGGTCTGGAGCATCCAGAGCTTGCCGCGCTCGATGGTGAACTCGATGTCGCAGAGGTCGCGGTAGTGGTTCTCGAGCGTCTGCATGATCGCCATGAGCTCGTCGTACGACTTCTTGTCGAGCTTCTCCAGCTCGGCCAGCTGCAGCGTGTTGCGGATGCCGGCGACGACGTCCTCGCCCTGGGCGTTGGACAGGTAGTCGCCGTAGACGCCCTGGGCGCCGGTGGAGGGGTCGCGGGTGAAGGCGACACCGGTGCCGGAGTCCTCGCCGAGGTTGCCGAAGACCATGGTGCAGACGTTGACCGCGGTGCCCAGGTCGTTCGGGATGCGCTCCTGGCGGCGGTAGAGCCGCGCCCGGTCGCCGTTCCAGGAGTGGAAGACGGCGTGGATGGCGAGGTCCATCTGCTCGCGCGGGTCCTGCGGGAAGGCCCGGCCGGTCTCGCGCTCGACGATGCCCTTGAACTCCTCGACCAGCTGCTTCAGGTCGTCGGCGGTCAGGTCGAGGTCGTTGACGGTGCCCTTGGCGTGCTTGGCCTCGTCCAGGGCCTCCTCGAACAGCTCGCCGTCGACGCCCAGCACGGTCTTGCCGAACATCTGGACCAGGCGGCGGTAGGAGTCCCAGGCGAACCGCTCGTTGCCGGACTGCGCGACCAGGCCGGCCACCGAGACGTCGGAGAGGCCGATGTTCAGGACGGTGTCCATCATGCCGGGCATGGAGAACTTGGCGCCCGAGCGGACCGAGACGAGCAGCGGGTTGTCGGCCTGGCCGAGCTTCTTGCCCATCTCCTGCTCGAGGGCGTCCAGGTGGGCGCTGATCTCCTCGTGCAGCGAGGTGGGCTCGCTGCCGGTCTCCAGGAAGACCTTGCAGGCCTCGGTGGTGATGGTGAACCCCGGAGGAACAGGGAGGCCCAGGTTGGTCATCTCGGCCAGGTTCGCACCCTTGCCGCCAAGAAGATCCTTGAGGTCCTTGTTTCCTTCAGTGAAGGAGTAAACAAACTTCTGCTGGGACGCCACGGGTCTGTTCTCCTCGCACACGGTTGCCCTGACGCCGGAGAACATACCCATTTCGAAGGCACTTCCGCGCTGCCAATAGGCCGTACGTGGCCAGGATCGGCAAGTAACCCGATAGATCCAATGCGCGTAAAGGCGTTCACCTCTGGTGGTGAAATCGTCCGGATGACGCTAGCGAGCGTTCAACTCTTGAAGGCGGGGAAACCGGAAGATCACACGACCGGAACGCAGGGTAGCGGTCGACGGTCCGGCCTGACGGACCGGCTTGATTTCCTGCACCCTCAGTGGCCGATCCGCCGTCGCACCCCTTCGGGAAGCGATCCACCTCCGACTTGTTCATTTCGTCCTGTCGGCCGGCTTCGGCGGCCAGGGTATGTGGCAAGCGTCACGAGCACATCTCACCGATCGAGCGTAGGTCGACTCCGCCCATCGTCGCACTCCGTCCAGAAACGTGCCCGCTCCGTGACATTCGAATGCCAAAAAGGAGCCCTCTTGGCCAGATTGTCCAAGAGGGCTGGGATGGGGTGGCAGGCGACCCCGAGGGGTCGTTTTTGCCGGTCCGTCTAGATCATCCGCCAGAGGTGTCCGATTCGGCGTCCTCGCCCGGCCGAGCACAGTCGTACGGATCGTCCAACCAGCCCTCCGGCAGAACGACCCGGTTGTTGCCGCTGGTCCGCCCGCGCGGGCCGTCGGCCCCGGCCGGCCAGGCCTGCGACTGCTCCACCAGGGCCAGGGTTTCGGCCAGTTCGGCCAGCGAGGACGAGTTGGCCAGCTTCACCCGCAGCTCCGAACCGACCGAGAAGCCCTTGGTGTACCAGGCGACATGCTTGCGGAAGTCGATCACACCGCGGGCCTCGCCGCCCAGCCACTCGCCGAGCAGCTGCGCGTGCCGGACCATCGCCCGCGCCACGTCGGCGAAGGTCGGGCGGGCGTAGTCCACCTCGCCCTCGAAGATCGCCACCAGGTCCTTGAACAGCCACGGCCGGCCCAGGCAGCCGCGGCCGACCACCACGCCGTCGCAGCCGGTCTCGCGCATCATCCGCACCGCGTCGTCCGCCGACCAGATGTCCCCGTTGCCGAGCACCGGGATCCCCGCCGGGACGGCCTCGCGCAGCCGGGCGATCGCCGACCAGTCCGCGGTGCCGCCGTAGTGCTGGGCGGCGGTGCGCCCGTGCAGGGCGATCGCGGAGACGCCCTCCTCCGCGCCGATCCGGCCGGCGTCCAGGAAGGTGAGGTGGTCGTCGTCGATGCCCTTGCGCATCTTCATGGTCACCGGCAGGTCCCCGGCGTTGGCCACCGCCTCGCGCAGGATCTCGCGCAGCAGGTTGCGCTTGTACGGCAGCGCCGAGCCGCCGCCCTTGCGGGTCACCTTGGGGACGGGGCAACCGAAGTTGAGGTCGATGTGGTCGGCCAGGCCCTCGTCCGCGATCATCCGGGCCGCCTTGCCGACGGTCACCGGGTCCACGCCGTACAGCTGGATCGAGCGGGGCTTCTCGCTCGGGTCGAACTTGATCAGCTGCATGGTCTTGGCGTTGCGTTCGACCAGGGCCCGGGTGGTGATCATCTCCGAGACGTACAGCCCCTTGCCGCCGCTCTGCTCGCGGCAGAGGGTGCGGAACGGCGCGTTGGTGATCCCCGCCATCGGGGCCAGCACGACGGGCGGCCAGACCCGCATCGGGCCGATGGTCAGCGGCGCGAACTCGCCGCCGGGACCGTCGCCGGGGCCGGTGGCCGCGGCGACGTCGGCCGGGACGGCGGCAGTGGCGCTGGCGGTGGCGCTGGCACCGGTGGCCGTGGCGGCGGGGCCGGCCGGGACGCCGGTCGCGGGGGTCGGCTCGGTGGGGGCGGGCGTGGCTGTCATGCGCGGCTGACCTCGGGGACGGCTGGACGGCGGTTCGGGACTCTTCATTGTCCCCCACCCGGCGTAAGGCCCTCCGGAGCTCCGGCCGAGCCCTGGCCTGGGGCAGCCGCCCGGCCCGGCGTCCTCCCCGGCTCGGCTCCCCGGCGTCCTCAGCCCGTCACGTTCAGATCACCGCCCTTCGAGAAGACCGACACCGTGCCGCTGCTCACCGAGATCCGGACCTTGTACGGACTGGAGTGGTCGGCCAGCGTCGGATCGATCCGGCCCCGCGGGGCCGACCCGCCGTCGAAGTCGTAGCGGGAGCCGGTCGGCAGGGCCATGGTCACCGAGCCGGAGGTCACCCCGATGTCCACGTTGTGCGGCGGCACGAGGAAGCCCAGCTCGACCGAGCCGGAGGTCGCGGCCACGTCCAGCTTGGCCGAGCTGAGCTCGCTGCCCCGCACCGAGCCGGAGGTGCTGCGGACGGTCACCGGGCCGGAGAGCCCGGCCAGCCGCACCTCCCCCGAGGTGGAGGCGAGGTCGACCGCCCCGGTCAGCCCGGCGAGGTCGATGACGCCGGAGGACTGCTTGCCCTCCACCGCGACGCCGGCGGGCACCTCCAGCTCGATCAGCGCGCCGCAGCCGAGGTCGGTCACCGGGAGCACCTGGTTGCAGCGCATCCTGACCTCCAGCCCGTCCTGGTCGAAGAGCGCCGAGACGACCGGCTTGCGGATCATCCAGTCCAGGTGCTGGCGGACCACCACCCGGCCCTCCGACCCGGGCCGGATGGTGACCACGGCCGAGCCGGTGTCCAGCCGCACCCTGGTCACGGCCACCGGGTAGGTCCGCTCCGAGTCCGTCCGCTGCTGCACCGCCATCGCCCACGTCTGCACGGCGCCGACGACCAGCGTCACCGTGAGCGCCAGCGTCCCGAACACCTTCCAGCGCCGGCGGCTCTGCCTGGCCCGGGCGGCCCGCTCCGCCGCGCTCTCCACCGCCCCGCCCCCCGTCGTCATCCTCAGCCCACTTCCAGGAAGCGCAGCACCGCCAGCACCCGGCGGTGGCTGTCGTCGGCCGGCGGCAGGTCGAGCTTGGTGAAGATCGAGTTGATGTGCTTGGCCACCGCGCTGTCGCTCACCACCAGGGCGGCGGCGATCGCGGTGTTCGACCGGCCCTCCGCCATCAGGCCCAGCACGTCCCGCTCGCGCGGGGTCAGCCGCTCCAGCGGATCACGGTGGCGGCGGACCAGCAGCTGGGCGACCACCTCCGGGTCCAGCGCGGTGCCGCCCTCGGCGACCCGCTGCAGCGCCTCCACGAAGTCGTCCACATTGGCCACCCGCTGCTTGAGCAGGTAGCCGACCCCGCTGGTGTTGGTCGCCAGCAGGTCGGCGGCGTAGCGCTCCTCCACGAACTGGGAGAGCAGCAGCACCGCGACCCGCGGCCACTGCCGGCGGATCAGCAGCGCGGCCCGCACCCCCTCGTCGGTGAAGCCCGGCGGCATCCGGACGTCGGCCACCACCACCTGCGGCTGGTGCTCCTCGACGGCGGCCAGCAGCGCCTCGGCGTCCCCGACCGCGGCGGCCACCTCGAAGCCCACCGCCTCCAGGACCTTGACCAGACCGACCCTGAGCAGGACCGAGTCCTCGGCGATCACAGCACGCACGGCAACTCCACGGTGATGGTGGTCGGGCCCCCGAGGGGGCTGAGAACGGAGAGGGTGCCGTCGACGGAGGCGGCGCGCTTGCCCAGGCCGGTCAGCCCGGTGCCGCGCGCGGCGTCCGCCCCGCCCACGCCGTCGTCGCTGACGACCAGGCGCAGCCGGCCGCCGACCGTCCGCACCGAGAGGTCGACCCGGGAGGCCCGGGCGTGCTTGGCGACGTTGGTCAGCGCCTCGGAGACGGTGAAGTAGGCGACCGCCTCGACGGTCGGCGCTATCCGCTCGGCCAGCTGGACGTCCAGCCGGACCGGCAGCGGGGCGCGGGCCGCGATGCCGGAGAGCGCCGCGTCCAGCCCGCGGTCCTCCAGCACGGCCGGGTGCAGTCCGCGGACCAGGTCGCGCAGCTCGTCGATGGCGGCCTGGGCCTCCTCGTGCGCCTCGACGATCACCTGCATCGCCGCGGGGGAGGCGTCCTTGAGGGTGCGCCGGGCCAGCCCCAGGTTCATCGCGAGCGAGGTGAGCCGCTGCTGGGCGCCGTCGTGCAGGTCCCGCTCGATCCGACGGCGCTCGGCGTCCACCGCGTCGACCAGGCCGGCCCGGCTCTCGACCACCTCCTCGATCCGGTGCTCCAGCGCCTCCCGCCGGCCCGGACCGAGCATCCGGACCGCGGCCAGCTCGTCCAGCCGGGCCAGCAGCGCGACCGCCCCGGGCAGCACGGCCAGCAGGGCCAGGCCGCCGGCCGTGAGCGGGACGTCCAGCTGGTACCACTGGTGCCGGACCGGGGCGGTGGCCGGCATCAGCCAGGCCCAGCCGAGGACGGTCGAGCCCACCAGGCCCGCTCCCCAGGCGTACACCAGGGCGACCGCGCCGGCCGCGACCAGCGGGCCGACCAGCAGGTGGTAGCCGACCTGACGCCAGCTCACACCGGTGCGCAGCGTGAGCAGCAGGCCCGCCGGGCTCCCGACCGGCCGCAGCAGCGGCGGCACCTCCACCCCGCGCAGGGCGCGCAGCCGGCCGCGCTGGAGGCCGGTGAGCGGGCGGATCAGGAGCAGGAGCAGGCCGAGGACGATCAGCGTCACCACCTTGGGCGCGGTGACGATCAGCCAGGTCGGCAGGGCCAGGGGGATTCCGGCGGCGATGAAACGGGTGTCGCGCCAGACCGCCGCCGACCACGGCGGCCGGGCGGCGCTCCTGGCGAGCGTGCTGCGCAGCGTCGTGGAGGGCATGGCGGACAGCCTAGAGCGGCGTGATCGGCGTCCACCATGAAGGGGAGTGCCGAGAAAAGGTGTAGCTGGGTACACCCCCGATTCGGATTGGTGCACTACCGACAAGGCGGCTCCGGACGACGAGTCTTGACGGCATGACGAGCACCGCATCGCACTCCGCCAACCCGCCGCACGGGCGCCCCGTCCAGGGCGCCGCCTCCGCCGCGGCCGCCGTGGCCGCCCTGGCCGCCGTGGCCGAGGGGCGGCTGCCGGTCGGGCCCGCGGGCCTGCCCGGCGGGCCGGCGTGGTCCGGTGGGCCGGGCGCGCTCGGCGGGCCGGCCGGGCCGGCCGGCCCGTGGTCGGTGCGCAGCGTCGCGGCGGGCCGCGACCGCGGCCGGGCGGCGCTGGAGGTGTACGAGCACGGCGAGTTGGTGGACGTGCTGGTCGCCTCCCGGCTCGGCGGCGGCCTGCTGCGCGGCGCCCGCGCCTGGGCCGGGCCCGGCACGGGTGCGGGGCTGGGCCTGGGTGCGGGGCTGGGCGCGCGTCGGCGGCGGCGGCACGGGCTCGCCTGGGGGCGGCTGCCGAAGGGCGGCACCGTGCCGGTCGTCGGGTTCACCGGTCGGCGGCTGCTCCGGCTGCCCGGGCGGCCCGCCCCCGCCCCCGTCCCGGCCGAGGTGGTCACGGTCGCCGGGGAGTTCTGGCTCGGCTGGGCCGAGGGCGTCTTCGACGGCGTGCTCGTCGAGGCGGCCGGCGGTGCCGCGGCCGAGCGGAGCCCGCTGACCAGGGCCCTCCCGGTCGCTCCGCTCGCCGGACGGCTCGGAGGTGCCCGATGAGGTCGCCCGCGTCGCCCGCGTCGTCCAGGTCGTTCACGTCGTTCAGATCGCTCACGCCGCTCGCCGAGCGGGTGCCGGTGTTCGCCGCGCTGGCGCTGCTGCCCTGGCTGGCCGTGCTCGCGGCGGCCGGCGAGACCGCCTGGGTCGTCCTCGACCTGCTCGAACTCACCGCCCTGCTCTGGCTGGACACCGCCCTGTGCCGCCGCAGCCCGTCCGCCGCCCGGCCCGCCACCGCAGTCGCCCTGCTGCTCGTCGGCGACGCCCTGCTCGACGTCGCCACCGCCGGCCCGGGCCACGAGGTGCTCGCCGCCCTGATGATGGCCGGCTGCGTCGAACTCCCGCTGGCCGCGCTGTGCCTGGCCCTCGGTCTGACCCTGGGCGGCCCCCGGGCCGGCGGCGCCCGGAAGCCCGCCTCCCGCGCCCGCACCCGCCCCGGCCGCCGGTCAGCGGCCCTCGGCCGACGGCAGCCGGGTGGGCAGCCGCGCCACCAGCGCGCGGGTCTCCTCGTCCCTGGGGGTGTAGACGATCATCCGCGAGCCCTGGGTCGGGCCGAGCCAGAAGCTCGTGTAGTCCAGCCGCAGCAGCCCCACCTCCGGGACGAGGAAGCGCTTCAGCCCGTTGCCCGGCCGCAGCACGTCGTGCCGCTGCCAGGCCGCGTCGAAGGCCGGCGAGGCCTTGCGCAGCCGGCAGAGCAGCGTCCGCCAGGCGGGCTCGGCACCGTGCTCACCCATCCCCGACCGGAACCGCGCCACCATGACGTGCCGCTCCTCCTCGTGGTCCACCAGCACTTCGTGGAAGCGCGAGGGGGTGAAGGCCAGCCACATCAGGTTCCGGTCCTCGGGCGGCAGCGCCTCCAGGTCGCCGACGATCCCGGCGTACTGGGCGTTGTGGGCCAGCACGTCGTAGCGGGAGTTGATCACCGCAGCCGGGTAGGGCGCCATCTGCTCCAGCGTCATCCGGACCCCGGGCGACACGGTCGGGCACTCCACCACCGGCGTCGGGTCCTCCGCGCCGGCCAGCGCGAACAGATGGGCCCGCTCGCTCGCGTCCAGCAGCAGGGCCCGCGCCACCGCGTCCAGCACCTGGACGGACACCTGGATCTCCCGGCCCTGTTCCAGCCAGGTGTACCAGGTCACCCCGACGGCGGCCAGCTGCGCCACCTCCTCACGGCGCAGCCCCGGCGTCCGCCGCCGTCCGGTCATCGGCAGGCCCACCTGCTCCGGGGTGATCCGCTCACGCCGGCTGCGCAGGAAGGCCGCCAGCTCGTTCCTCCGGGGATCGGCGGGCGCCTTCGCGGCGGCTACCGTGCTGGTGGCGGTGGTCAGACTCATGCCACCAGCATGCGCCACCCGTCATCCTGTTGCCAGGTACTTCTTATACCTGGATAAGCACACTCTGGTACCAGGGTCCAGTACGCCGGATCGTAGGACCCGTGACCCAGCCACTGACCCTCGCCAAGTCCACGAAGGCTTCCTCGGCCTCACCGTCGTCCGCCGCCTCAGCCACCTCCGCCGGCTCCCCCTCCGCTCCCTCCTCCCCCACCCTCGGCACCGCCGGGTTGATCACCGTCCTGCTCGGGGCCTTCCTCCCGATGCTCGACTTCTTCATCGTCAACGTCGCCCTGCCCACCATCGACCAGGACCTCGCCGCCGGCCCCGCCGTCCTGGAGCTGGTCGCCGCCGGGTACGGCATCACCTTCGCCGTCCTGCTGGTCCTCGGCGGCCGGCTGGGCGACATCTTCGGCCGCCGCCGCCTCTTCGTCGCCGGAGCCGCCACCTTCGCCCTGACCTCGCTCGCCTGCGGGCTCGCGCCCGGCGCCTGGACCCTGGTCGCCGCCCGCGCCGCCCAGGGCGCGTCCGCCGCCCTGCTGATCCCCCAGGTCCTCGGCACCATCACCGCCGCCACCCACGGCGCCCGGCGCGGCCGCGCGCTCTCCGTCTACGGCGCGGTCGGCGGCATCTCGGTGGTGATCGGCCAGGTGCTCGGCGGGATGCTGGTCGCCGCCGACCTCTTCGGCACCGGCTGGCGCTCGGTCTTCCTGCTGAACGTCCCGTTCGCCCTGCTCGCCCTGGTCCTCGCCCTGCGCTACGTCCCGGAGAGCCGCGCCGAGCAGGCCGCCAAGGTCGACGTCGCCGGCACCGTCCTGCTCACCGCCGCGCTGCTCGCCCTGCTGGTCCCGCTGATGGAGGGCCGCGCAGCCGGCTGGCCGCTCTGGTCCTGGGTGCTGCTCGCGCTGTTCCCCGTCCTCGCCACCGCCTTCGCCCTGGTCGAGCGCCGGGCCGAGCGAAACGGCGACACCCCGCTGGTCCCGCCGGCCCTGCTGCGCATCCCGGAGATGCGGCGCGGCCTCGGCATCGCCCTCCCCTTCTTCGGGGGCTTCGGCGGCTTCATGTTCGTCATCGCGGTCGCCCTCCAGCAGGGCCTCCACCTCGGCCCGGTCGCGGCCGGCTGGGCGCTGGTCCCGATGGCCGTCGGCTACTTCAGCGCCTCCCTCTCCGGCCCGCGCCTGATCGGCCGCTTCGGCAGCCGCGTCCTCACCGCCGGCGCCGCGATCCAGGCCCTCGGCCTCGTCACCCTGGCGGTCACCGTCCTCGCCGACTGGGACGCCCTCTCCCCGCTCCGGATGGCCCCCGGCGTCGCCCTCGCCGGCATCGGCCAGGGCCTGATCGGCACCCCGCTGTTCCGGGTCGTCCTCTCCAAGGTGCCCGCCGCGCGGGCCGGCGTCGGCAGCGGTGTCCTCGCCACCAGCCAGCAGGCCAGCCTGGCCCTCGGCGTCGCCACGCTCGGCTCCCTCTACCTGTCGCTCTCCCCGAGCCTGGGCCTCGACCGGACGCTCGCCCTCTGCCTGGGCATCCAGCTGCTCGGCTCCTTCACCGTCCTCTACCTCACCACCCGCCTCCCCCGCTCCATCGGCTGACGGCCCGCCGGCGAGTCTGGGACACACCGCGCGCCGCGACCACCCGCCCCCGGGTGGTCGCGACGCGCCTGCTTCCGTCGTTTCCCCTGTTTCCTCTATTCGCGCTACTTCCCCGCCCCCACCGTCAGCTCGCACCGCCCGTCGACGCACGCCCGCTTCAGCCGCCCCCGCGACACCGTCTCCGCCAGCCCGATCGCCCAGCAGGTCGGACAACCCCGCAGCGCGACCGCCCCGACCGGCAGCAGGAGCAACGCCACCGGCCCGGCGAACGGCAGCAGCGCGAACGCCCCGACCAGCGCGCCGAACCCCACCGCGCCCCTGGCCAGGTGCCCGGCCACGGTCTTGCTCGCGAACCCCGAGGCCCCGGCCATCACCGCTCCCCGCCGGCCGTCGCGTCCCGCAGGGCCGCCCGCGCCCGGTGCAGCCGCGACTTCATGGCCGCGGTGCTCAGCCCCAGGGCGTCGGCGACCATCCGCCCGCCGAGCCCCTGCACGTCCCGCATGATCAGCACCCGCCGCTGGTCCTCCGGCAGCGCGGCGATCGCCTCCGCCACCCGGCCGGCCTCCAGCCGCCACAGCACCTCGTCCTCCGCCGACCGGGACACCCCCACCCCGGCCGGCGGACGCTCCCGCAGCACCAGGCGGGCCCGCCGCAGGCACTCGTTCCGCACGATCCGGAACATCCACGAGGCCAGCGCCCCGGTCGCCCGCAGCATCCCGATCTTGCGGTACAGGACGATCAGCGCCTCCTGCGCCGCGTCCTCGGCGTCCTCCGGCGTGGCGCACAGCGACCGCGCGAACCGCTGCACATGCGGATGCGCCCCCGACACCAGCGCGGCGATCGCCTCGACGTCCCCGCACTGGGCCGCCGTCACCACCGCGTTCCCCGGCCACTCCCGCACCTCAGCCACGGCGGCGCCCCCACTTCCGCAGCACCGTCACGCTGCACGCCCCGACCAACAGCACGCCGACGGCCACGACCACCCACACCATCACGACAACCTCCTCGTCCCGCCCCGGTCCGCACCGAAGCCACCCATAAGAGGCCGCCGCCCCCAGAAAGGATTCACCCCGTCGCCGAAGCCGTGGCGGGTCGGGTCGGGTGGGGATGGTCCACACGGGCGGGGTGAAGAGGGCGAGTTGGAAGCCGGCCCGGGCCTCGCTACCCCGCCGCGGGCTACTCCGGCGGGGTGCCGAGTTCGGTGAAGAGGGTGAGTTGGAGGGCGGCGGGGGCTTCGAGGCGGGAGTTGAGGGAGTTCCAGGGGGTGCGGACCGGGTCGGCGATCACTTCGGCGCCGGCGGCGGCGAGTTTGGCGGTGGTGGCGGTGGAGTCGTCGACCTGGAAGGCGACCCGGATGGGGCCCGCGACGCGGCGGCCGACCTCGACCTCGTCGATGAAGTCGGCGTGGCCCGGGTCGGCGATCTCCAGGGTGGCGCGGCCGGCTTCGAGGATGGTGACCCGGCCGTCGGGGGAGGCGAAGGCGGCGCGTTCGGGGAGGCCGAGGACGTCGCGGTAGAAGTGCAGCGCCTGCTCGTAGTCGGCGGCGGTGACCACCAGCCGGAGTTCACGGACGGCGGAAGCGGGCTGGGGCTCGTCGGACTGCTGGGGCTCGTCGGACTGCTGGGGCTCGTCGGGCACGTGGGCTCCTCGTGAGTAGCGGTACGGGAGCGTCAACCGGCGGGCCCGGCAGCCGATTCCCGGGCGGACGAACGGGCGGACGAACGGGCGGACGAACGAACGGGCGGCCCCACCGAAGGCTTCGGTGGGGCCGCCCGCGCTACGGGGTCAGCGGGGTCGGGACGTCAGTGCCGGTGGCGCCGACGGCTGGAGGCCAGGACGAGCAGCGCGCCGCCGAGCGCGACCGCCGCGCCGATGCCGCCGATCACGGCGACCTGGGTGCCGGTCTCGGCGAGCGGGCCGCCCCCGCCCGGGTGGTGCGGCTTGTCGGTGGGCACCGGGTGGTGGCTGGGGCCGTGGCTGCCGGTCGCGGTCGGCGAGGGCTCGGTGGTCGGCTCCGGCGAGGGGGAGCCGGACGGCGAGGAGGTGGGCGACGGGGAGGAGGTCGGGGAGGCCGTGGGCGACGGCGACGGCGCGGTCACCGTCACCGTGGCGGTGCACTCCCCCGCCGTCGACCCGGGCGGGCAGTTGCCGCCGGGCCGGTCGGCCACCACGGTGTTGCGCAGCGTGTGGTCCCCGGCGGCCGGGTCCTTGACCTTGACGGTGTAGGTCACCCGGGAGCTGCCGCCGACCGGCAGGTCGCCGGTCCAGGACAGCACCGGCGCCGCGTAGGACGGCGTGCCGACGGTGGCGCTGGCGTCGCCGCCGTACGTCGCGTCGTCGAGGACGGCGCTCAGGTCGTCGGTGACGGTCAGTCCGGTGAGCGGCGCGTTGCCGGTGTTGGTGATGTCGACCCGGTAGCCGACGGTGTCGCCGGGCGCGGCCTGGGCCCGGTCGGCGGTCTTGGTGACCCGGTAGCCGGCCTGCTCGCTGACGGTGTTGCGCACGGTGTTGCTGGTGCGCTCCTGGTCGCGGCCGGTCTGGGCGCCGCGGTAGGCGAGGGAGGCGGTGTCGTCGAGCTTGGTGCCCGGCGCCAGGCCGGCGTCGACGCGGGCCTTGAAGGAGATGGTGGTCTCGGCGCCCGGGGCGAGGTCGGCGGCGGTGCAGGTGACGTTCCGTCCGGAGGCGGTGCAGCCGGGGCCGGAGCCGTCGACGTAGCTGGTGCCGGCGGGCAGGGCGTCGGTCAGGGTGACGCCGGTGGCGGTGTCGAGGTCGGCGCTGGTGCCGTCGGCGTGCCGGTTGGCGATGGTGAAGGTGTAGGTGATCTCGCCGCCGGGGGCGACCAGGCCGGGCGGGGTGTCGGTGGTGCTGCCCGCCGGGTCGTTGGCCTTGGTGAGCCGGAGGTCGGGTTCGCGGGCCTCGACGGCGAGCCAGACGACCTGGGGTTCGAGCGCGTCGCCTTGGCCGGTGACGCGCAGCACGGCCTGGTTGGCGCCGGCCGGGAGCTTGCCGGTGACGTCGATCATCCGGGCGTCGTAGCCGACGTTGTTGACCGGGTTGGGGTTGCGGTCGGTGAGGTTGGTGCCGGTGCCGTCGGCCGCGACCCGGTCGATCCGGCTGGTGAAGGCGTTGTCGGGGACGGGCCCGGTGGCGGTGGGCATGAGCAGCGCGGTCAGGCTGCCGGTGTCGGGGCCGACCTCCAGCGAGTCCCCGGCGATCGGGGCGTCGCCGTCGCCGACGATGACGCCCATGGTGCCGGCGGCCGGCCGTCCGGCCGGGGTGCGGATGCCGGCCAGGGTCATCGTGATGCTGGGCGTGGGCGGGCGGATCAGCTGGTAGCCGTCCCAGATCTGCAGGTAGCGCAGCGGCTCGGCGGGGTTCTCGTAGGCGACGACGAGGGACCAGCCGCCCCAGCAGCCGACGTTCTGGCCGCCGAAGTCGGAGGTGGAGGAGCGGCCCTGACAGGCCTGGATGTCGGCGACGGTGTACTCGCCGGAGCCGGCGGCGCTCACCAGGTCGGTGACGTCCTTGACGCCGGCGTGGGCGGTGAGCGGGGCCGGGGGCGTGCCGCCGGTGTTCTGGTCGAACCAGTCGTAGGTGTCGGCGGTGAGCCGCTGGTAGCCGCCGGCGCCGGGGACCTTGAGCTCGACCTGGTTGGCCTTCGAGGCGTCACCGGAGGTCGAGGTGAGCGAGGTGCCGACGGGGTTGAGCTGCCAGTACAGCCGGGCGTTGAGCACCTTGGCGCCGGCCGGGATGGTCAGGGTGGCCGCGGAGGCGGTGTTGCCGGGGGCGGCCGGGTCGCTCTTGACCCAGTTGACCCGGTTGTTGTTGTAGGCGTTGAGGTCGCAGGGGCTGTCCTCGGGGTCGCAGGAGACGACCGAGTTCGAGGCCATGGTGAGGTTGCCGTGCGCCAGCAGGTCGAGCACCGGGGCGGGGCCGATCGGCCGCTCGGTGCCGAGCCCGCGTCCGGCCCGGCCCTGCTTGCCCGCCTTGCCGGCCTTCTCCGAGGCGGCGCCCTTGGCGCTGCCCGTCGCGGACCCGCTGCCCGTCGCGGACCCGCTGCCCGTGGCGGACGCGGTGGCCGACGAGGGTGCGGACGGCGCGGCCGGCGGGGCGGCGAGCGGCGCGGACGGCGCGAGCGCGAGGGCCGAGGCGGCGAGCGCACCGAGGACCGCGCGCCCGGGCACCCGCCGGGCCCGGGCTTCGGGTACCGGGCGTGCCCCGCCCGTGGTGGGTGGCGTGCGGTCGCTCAAGGTGGGACTCCAGGGGTGTTCGAGGGTACGGGAGGGTGAGGGTCCCCTCCGGGGCGAATCGTGACGATAAGTCCGAATTCGGCCAGAGCGAATAATATGTCACATCCTGACCGCTTCGAACTGACGCGCCGACCGCCACCCAACCGGCGCCACGGGAAAACCCGTTGGCCCCATCGCCCCCCTTCGTGTCAACATGACGATATGAGCGACGAACGCGTGATCGACCCCGCCGACACCCGCAACCGCGCCGACCTGACCGCCCTCGTCGCCGTCGGCGCGCAGCCGAAGTGGCTGATGTTCTGGGGCCACCGACCGCAGCCGGACGGATCGCCCGGGCCCGGCACGCTGAGCCAGTGGTGGCCCGAACACCCGTTCACCGTCGACGGCGTGGCCTACGCCACCGCCGAGCACTGGATGATGGCGGGCAAGGCGCGGATGTTCGGCGACGAGCGGACGCTGGCCCGGATCCTCGCGGCCGCCACCCCCGCCGAGGCGAAGAAGCTGGGCCGCCAGGTCCGCGGCTTCGACGAGGCGACCTGGACGGCCGGGCGCTTCGAGCTGGTCGTCGAGGGCAACGTCGCCAAGTTCGGCGGCCACCAGGAGCTCCGCGACTACCTGCTGTCGACCCGTCAGCGCGTCCTGGTGGAGGCCAGCCCGGTGGACCGGATCTGGGGCATCGGCCTCGGCGCCGACGACGAGCGCGCCGGGCGCCCGGCCGACTGGCGCGGCGAGAACCTGCTCGGCTTCGCCCTGATGGAGGCCCGCGCCCGCCTCGCCGCCCGGTGAGCCCGGTCGCCCCGGTCCTCGACGCCACCGTCGCGGTGTCGACCGTCGCCGGACTGGCCTTCGCGCCCCGGGTCCTGCAGAAGGAAGGGGAACAGCGGCGACCACCGCGCGGCCTCCGGTTCGGACCGGACGCCGCGCTGGCCGTCGTGGTGGCGCTGTTCCTGCTCAACCAGGTCGCCTTCACCGTCTACGTCCAGCGCGTGCACGGCGGCGACGTCTCCTTCATCGCCCGCCACCTGCCGCCCGGCTGGTTCGCCGTGCCGCGCGGCAACGCCCTCCTCGACCGGCTGGCCGCGCTCACCCCGGCGCCCGGCCTGCTCGCGCCGTCCGTGCTGCGCGTCCAGGCCTTCCTCGAACTCCCGCTGGTCCTGCTGGCGTTCGCCGCCGTCCTGCGCCGGCTCGACGCCCGGCTGTACCGGGCCGTGCTCCGCTCGCCGCTGCTCCCGCTCGCGGCCGCCTCGTACACGGTGGCCTTCTGCGCCGTCGAATGGGACCTGCGCAACCCGTACACGGTGGACGACCTCCTGCTCCGGACGGCCTCCGCGCTGCTCACCCCGCCGCTGCTGCGCCGGCTCGCCGCCCGGGAGGAGGCGGGGCCCGAACGGCCGCGCACCGTCCGCGGGCTGCTCCTCTTCGCGGTCGACCTGTGGGCGTACGGCTGCCTGATGCTGGTGCTCTACGACACCGTGCTGCTCTACGACCTCGCCCGGCTGGGCGAGCGGCTGCCCGCCGCCCTCCTCGCGCTCGCGCTGCTCACCGCCACCCGCCTGGTGCCGGCCGGGGGCCGGGAGGCCGGACCCGCCGTCACCGCGCTGGCCGACGCGCTCGCGGCCGGACTGGTGCTGTTCCTGGTGCCCGCGCTGGCGATCCGGTACGCGGGGAGCTTCGGCACGCCCGGACTCGCCGCCGCGGCCGGGCTGGTGGTGCTCGGCGCCGCCGCCCGGCGGACCGGCGCGCCCGCCCTGCTCCGGCTCGCGCCCGCGGCCGTCGGCGGCGCGGCGGCGGGCTGGGCGGCCGTCCACTGGGTCACCGACCCCTACTACGAGGCGGCGCTCCTACGGGGCGCGTGCGCCGGGGTGGTGAGCACGCTCGCGCTCTGTGCGCTCCTGGACACCACTCGCAAGCCACTGGACGCACTGCCGTAACGCGATCGCCGTATATCGACGCCAGGATGACTCGCAGTCAGGGCCAAGTTGGACAGGTTGCGGTGATCATGCGTACACGGCACACAGAACAGCCCCTTTCCCCGGACGCGGTCGGCGGCGGGACCGAGCAGGACGCCTTGGAACTCAGGGCCGAACTGGACGAGTTACTACGCGCCCGGCAGTACGCGGGCCAGCGCGAACGGCGGCTCCTGGAGGCCGTCCGGGCGGTACCGGAGCGGCAGCGGCCGGACGGTGAGCTGGTGCGACAGCTCACCCAGGCGCGGACCCTGCGCGAGGGGCTCGGCACCCGCTGCCTGGAGCTGAGCGACCAGCTCAAGGCGCTGGAGGACCGGCTGCGGCAGCCGGCCCCGCGGCAGCGGATCCCCCGCCAGCCCACCGGAGCCCGGTTCGGCGGCAGCGGCGGCATGGGCGCGTACGACGAGGCGCACGCCCCCTCGGGGCAACCGGCGCCCACCACGCACCCCTCGCCCCCGCCGCCGGCCACCGGCGCGCGCTTCGGACCCCCGAGCGCCCCCGCCGCCGAACCGCGGCAGCCCCGGGAACCGCTGGAGCCGCGGGAACAGCCGGCCGACGCCCAGGAATCCGAGGCCGTCGTCCCGCCGCCCCAGCCCCCGCCCCCGCCGCCGGCCCCGCCCCGCCGGCGCTCCCCCGCCGAGCTCGCCACCCTCGCCGAGCGGATCACCGCCCTGTACCGCCAGACCTCCCCGTCCGAGGCCGCGACCATCCTCAGCCAGGCCGGCGAGCACCTCACCCCGCCCGACACCGCCGCCCTGGCCGCACTGCTGGCCCGCCGCGGACCGGCCGGCTCCTCCGTCCACCTCGCCCGCAGCGCCGCCCACGGCAGCCCGCAGCACGCCGCCGCCACCCTGGCCGAGCTGCGCCAGGCGGGGCTGGCCGAGGAGGCCGCCGACCTGTTCCACGCGCTCTGGTCCTACCCGGTCGCCGCCCTGCCCGCGCTGCTGCGCGAGCTGGAGCGGACCGAGCAGCACGCCGACGGCGCCACCCTGCTCTGGGAGTGGGGCTCCGCCCCGACCGCCGAGCTGGCCGCGCTGGCCACCACCCTGCACCGGGCGGACCGCGCCGCCGACGCCCGGACGCTGCTGCGCCAGGCCGCCGGCCGGCCCACCGCCGACCTCACCGCGCTCGCCACCACGCTGACCCCGCCACTGCCGGGCCTGCTGCTGGGCGAGCTGGCGGCGCTCCGGCCGCCGGCCGAACTGGTCCGGCTGGCCGCCGCGCTGAGCGGCCACCCGGAGCGCTACGACGAGCTGCTGACCCCGCTGCTCGCGGACCAGGCCCGGCACCGCACCACGCTCGCCGCCCTGCGCACCGCCGGCCTGCCCACCACCGTGTCCGCCCGCCCCCGCTCCCGCTGGGGCCGCCGCCAGGCCGGACCCGCCGGCGCCTAGGCAGACACACCGGCGCCCGGTCGGACACGCCGGAGCCCCCGTCCGCCCGAAGGCGAACGGGGGCTCCCGCACGAAAAGCGTCAGCAAAGAGGCGTCAGCAGCCGATCAGACGCGCGCCCAGGTAGGACTTCACCTGGTCCAGCGAGACGCGCTCCTGCGACATGGTGTCGCGGTCGCGGACGGTCACCGCGTTGTCCTCGAGGGTGTCGAAGTCGACGGTGACGCAGAACGGCGTGCCGATCTCGTCCTGGCGGCGGTAGCGCTTGCCGATGGCGCCGGCGTCGTCGAACTCGACGTTCCACGCGGTGCGCAGGTCGGCGGCCAGGCCGCGGGCCTTCGGCGAGAGGTCGGCGTTGCGCGACAGCGGCAGGACGGCGACCTTGACCGGGGCCAGGCGCGGGTCGAGCCGCATGCCGACGCGCTTCTCCATGACGCCCTTGGCGTTCGGCGCCTCGTCCTCGAAGTAGGCGTCGATCAGGAAGGCCAGCATGGCGCGGTTGAGGCCCGCCGCCGGCTCGATGACGTACGGGAAGTACCGCTCGCCGGACTCCTGGTCGAAGTACTTGAGGTCCTGGCCGGAGGCCTCGCTGTGCACCCGCAGGTCGTAGTCGGTGCGGTTGGCCACGCCCTCCAGCTCGGAGAACTCGGAGCCGCCGAAGTTGAAGCGGTACTCGATGTCCACCGTGCGCTTGGCGTAGTGGGACAGCTTCTCCTTCGGGTGCTCGAAGAAGCGCATGTTCTCGGTGCGCAGGCCGAGGCCGACGTACCAGTCCCAGCGCTGCTGCAGCCAGTACTCGTGCCACTGCTCGTCGTCGCCCGGCTTGACGAAGAACTCCATCTCCATCTGCTCGAACTCACGGGTCCGGAAGATGAAGTTGCCGGGGGTGATCTCGTTGCGGAAGCTCTTGCCGGTCTGGGCGATGCCGAACGGCGGCTTCTTGCGCGAGGTCGTCTGGACGGCCTTGAAGTTGGTGAAGATGCCCTGGGCGGTCTCCGGGCGCAGGAACGCCAGGCCGCTCGCCTCCTCGGTGACGCCGAGGTGGGTCTTCAGCATGCCCGAGAAGTCCTTGGGCTCGGTGAACTGGCCCTTGGTGCCGCAGTCGGGGCAGTTGACGTCCTGGAGGCCGTTCGGCGGCGGGAAGCCGTGCTTGGCCTCGTACTTCTCCTCCAGGTGGTCGGCCCGGTGGCGCTTGTGGCAGGAGAGGCACTCGGTCAGCGGGTCGTTGAAGGTCGCGACGTGGCCGGAGGCCTCCCAGACCTCGCGGGCCAGGATCACCGACGAGTCGAGTCCGACGACGTCCTCACGGGCCTGGACCATCGCACGCCACCACTGGCGCTTGATGTTCTCCTTGAGCTCGACGCCCAGCGGCCCGTAGTCCCAGGCGGCACGCGTGCCGCCGTAGATCTCGCTGCAGGGGTAGACGAAGCCACGGCGCTTGCTCAGGCTGACGATCGTCTCGATCTTGTCGGCTGCCACAGTGCTCTCTTCAGTACGTACGGCACGGTCAGGGCACGGCTGGTTGCGCGGGCCCGAATACCCAAGGTTACCGGCCATATGGGTACGGGGTTCAAATCGGTATCGCCGGTACCGGCCCACCCACCGTCACCGCTCGTTCACCCGTCCGAGTGATTTGACAATCATTTCCATCTAATCTGAGAATGGTTGTCATGATGATCCGACGACGTGCCCGCACCGCCATCGCCCTGACCGCCACCGCCCTCACCGCCGCCCTCACCCTGACGGCCTGCGGCGGCAGCGGCGGCGCCCAGGGCGCGGACGGCAAGCTGAACGTCGTCGCGTCCTTCTATCCGATGGCGTTCCTCGCCGACCGGATCGGCGGCGAGCACGTCAAGGTCAGCAACCTCACCGCCGCCGGCGTCGAGCCGCACGACCTCGAACTCACCGCCAAGCAGGTCGCGGGCGTCAAGAAGGCCGACGCGGTGGTCTACCTCAAGGGCCTGCAGCCCACCGTCGACAAGGCGGTCGCCGACTCCGGCGCCAAGCACAAGGTCGACGCCACCGCCGCCAGCCCGCTGGAGGACCACCACCTCCCGGAGGGCCACACCGAGGGCGACGGCCACGACCACGCGCACGACGGCGCCGGCGACCCGCACCTGTGGCTCGACCCGACCCGCTACGCGGCGGTCGCCAAGAGCGTCGGCGCCGAGTTCGCCAAGGCCGACCCGGCGCACGCCGCCGACTACCAGAAGAACACCGACGAGCTGGTCGGCAAGCTCACCGCCCTGGACCAGGAGTTCAAGGACGGGCTGAAGGACGCCAAGACCCGCACCTTCGTCACCAGCCACGCCGCCTTCGGCTACCTCGCCGAGCACTACGGCCTCACCCAGGTCGCCATCAACGGCGTCGACCCCGAGTCCGAGCCCACCCCGGCCCGGCTCGCCGACGTCCAGAAGGCCGCCAAGGAGAACGGCGTCACCACCGTCTTCTTCGAGACCCTGGTCAACCCCAAGCTCGCCGAGACCGTCGCCAAGGACCTCGGTCTCAAGACCGCCGTCCTCGACCCCCTGGAGGGCGTCAAGGACCCGGCCAAGGACGACTACCTCACGGTCATGAAGCAGAACCTGACCAACCTGCAGGCCGCCCTCGGCGCGACCGGCACCCCCTCCAGCTGACGGGACCCCGCATGACCCCCCCGACACCCCCGGCCGTCCGCCTGCACGACGCCGTCGCCTCGCGCGGCGGCCGGCCGGTGCTGCGCGGCGTCGACCTCACCGTCCGCCCCGGTGAGGTCGTCGCGCTGCTCGGCGCCAACGGCTCCGGCAAGTCCACCACCGTCAAGGTCGTCACCGGCGCCGTCCCGCTGGAGCGCGGCACCCTGGAGCTGTTCGGCGAGCCGCTCGCCCGGTTCCGCTCCTGGCACCGGGTCGGCTACGTGCCGCAGCGCACCACCGCCGCCTCCGGCGTCCCCGCCACCGTCCGCGAGGTGGTCTCCACCGGCCGGCTGCCGCTGCACCGGCTGCTGCCGTTCCGCCGTCAGGACCGCACCGCCGTCGACCGCGCGCTCGCCGCCGTCGGCATGCTCGACCGGGCCCGCGACGGCGTCGCCGACCTCTCCGGCGGCCAGCAGCAGCGGGTGCTGATCGCCCGCGCCCTGGCCGGCGCCCCCGACCTGCTGATCATGGACGAGCCGATGGCCGGGGTCGACGCCGGCAGCCAGCAGGTGCTCGCCGACACCCTGCGCGCCGAGGTCTCCCGCGGCGCCGCCGTCCTGCTGGTGCTGCACGAACTCGGGCCGCTGGAGCCGCTGATCGACCGCGCCGTGGTGCTCCGCGACGGCTGCGTCGCGCACGACGGCCCGCCCGTCCCCAACACCGGACTGCACGCCCTGCCCGGGCACGACCACGTCCACCCGCACGCCGACCACGGCCACGGCCACGACCTCCGGGGGCTGCTGTCATGACCGAGATGCTCAGCTACGACTTCATGCAGCGGGCCCTGCTCGCCGCCGTCCTGGTCGGCGTCACCGCCCCCGCCGTCGGCATCTACCTGGTCCAGCGGCGCCAGGCGCTGATGGGCGACGGCATGGGCCACGTCGCGATGACCGGCGTCGGCCTCGGCTTCATCTTCCAGACCAGCCCGGTCTGGATGGCCGTCCTGGTCTGCGTGCTCGGCGCCGTCACCATGGAACTGGTCCGCTCGCGCGGCAACCAGCGCGGCGACATCGCCCTCGCGATGCTCTTCTACGGCGGCATGGCCTGCGGCAAGCTGCTGGTCTCCAAGTCCGCCCAGGCCGGCGCCGGCTCACTGGAGAGCTACCTCTGGGGCTCCATCCTCACCGTCTCCGCCGCCGACCTGGCCACCATCGCCGCGCTCGGCGCCGTCGTCGTCGCCGTCACCCTGGGCCTGCGCCGCCAGCTCTTCGCGGTCTGCCAGGACGAGGACTTCGCCAAGGTCACCGGCGTCCCGGTGCGCTTCCTCAACCTGCTGCTCGCGGTGATGGCCGCGGTCACCGTCACCGTCGCCATGCGGGTGGTCGGCCTGCTGCTGGTCAGCGCGCTGATGGTGGTCCCGGTGGCGGCCGCCCAGCAGCTCACCCGGTCCTTCGCCGCCACCCAGGCCGGCTCGATCGCGGTCGGCGTGCTCGTCGCCCTGGCCGGCGTCACCGGCTCCTACCAGCTGGACGTGCCGTCCGGCCCGGCCATCGTGCTGCTCGCGATCGCCGTCTTCGCGCTGTTCAGCGCGATCGCCGCGCCGCTCGCCCGGCGACGGCACCGGCACACCCCCGACGCCGGACCGCGGGTCTGCGACGTCCAACTGCCCGGCCCGGGCCGGTCCGACGCGACCACTCCGGCGCCCAGTGCGGGACTGGCACAATGAGGTGCGAGATGCCCACACACCCAGGAGGACCCACGGTGACCACCGCAGGCCCGTCGCCGCGAGCCCGATCGACCCGGCAGCGTGCCGCCGTCTCGGCGGCCCTGGACGAGATCGAGGACTTCCGCAGCGCGCAGGAGCTCCACGACATGCTGAAGCACCGGGGGGACTCGGTCGGTCTGACCACCGTCTACCGGACCCTTCAGTCGCTGGCCGACGCCGGCGAGGTGGACGTCCTGCGCACCGCCGACGGCGAGGCCGTCTACCGCCGGTGCAGCAGCGGACACCACCACCACCTGGTCTGCCGCCAGTGCGGCGCCACCGTGGAGGTCGAGGGACCGGCGGTCGAGCGCTGGGCCAACTCGGTCGCCGCCGAGCACGGGTTCAGCGACATCGCGCACACCCTGGAGATCTTCGGCACCTGCCGGGACTGCGCCGCCAAGCAGGCCTGAGCAGGATCCGGCACGTCCGGGCAGGTCCGGGCACGCCCGGGTGACGCGGAAGGGCCCGCGGGAGGTTGACTCCCGCGGGCCCTTCCGCGCCGCCGTCGTGCCGCCGTCGTGCCGCCGTCGCGGACTCAGCGCTGCGCCGGCAGCTCGGCCGCCGCCACCTCGTTCGGGATCGCCCCGCCGAACCGGCGGTCGCGCATCGCGTACTGCTCGCAGGCCCGCCACAGGTCCCGGCGGTCGAAGTCCGGCCAGAGCACGTCCTGGAACACGAACTCGGCGTACGCCGACTGCCAGAGCAGGAAGTTGGACGTCCGCTGCTCGCCGCTGGGGCGCAGGAACAGGTCCACGTCCGGCATGTCCGGGTGGTACAGGTACTTGGCGAGGGTCTTCTCGTTGACCTTCTTCGGGTCCAGCCGCCCGGCCGCGACGTCGGCCGCGATGGCCGCCGCGGCGTCCGCGATCTCGGCCCGGCCGCCGTAGTTGACGCACATGTACAGCGTGACGGCGTCGTTGTCCTTGGTCTGCTCCTCGGCGACCTGGAGCTCCTGGACGACGCTCTTCCACAGCTTGGGCATCCGGCCCGCCCAGCGCACCCGCACGCCCATCGCGTCCATCTCGTCGCGGCGGCGGTGGATGACGTCGCGGTTGAAGTTCATCAGGAACTTCACCTCGTCGGGCGAGCGCTTCCAGTTCTCGGTGGAGAACGCGTACAGCGAGATGTTCTTCACACCGAGCTCGATCGCGCCCTTGAGCACGTCCAGCACGACGCTCTCGCCGACCTTGTGGCCCTCGGTGCGCGGCAGCCCGCGCTCCTTGGCCCAGCGGCCGTTGCCGTCCATCACGATCGCGACGTGGCCGGGGACCAGCTCGCCGGGGATCTTCGGGGGCCGGGCGCCGCTGGGGTGCGGGGTCGGGGGGAGGTAGTCCCGCTGCTTGCCGCCGCCGAAGAGCCGTCGCGCTGCCATGTGCTCACTTCTCCACGTATCTCATCGAGCGGATGCCCCGCTCCAGGTGCCACTGCAGATAGGCCGCGACCAGGCCGCTGCCCTCCCGCCAGTACCTCGGCTCGCAGGCGTCGGCCGTCCGCCAGTCCCCTGACAGCAGCGCGCCGAGCAGTACCAGTGTCTCAGGGGAGGGTACGGCACATCCGGGCACCCGGCAGTCCGGGCAGAGGACGCCGCCCGCCTGGAGCGAGAAGAACCGGTTGGGGCCCTCCATGCCGCACTTGGCGCAGTCGTCGAAGCTCGCGCCGTACCCGTTGACCGCGAGCGAGCGCAGCAGGAACGCGTCCAGCACCAGGTGCGACTCGTGCGCCCCGGCGGCCAGCGTGCGCAGGCCCCCGACCAGCAGCAGGTACTGCTGGACGGCCGGCTGGCCCTCGTTCTCGGCGAACCGTTCCGCCGTCTCCAGCATGGCCGTGCCGGCGGTGTAGCGCCCGTAGTCGGCGACGATCGGGCCGCCGTACGGGGCGATCGTCTCGACCTGGGTGCAGAGCGGCAACCCGCGGCCGACCAGCTCACTCCCCCGGCTGAAGAACTGCACGTCCACGTGCGAGAACGGCTCCAGCCGCGCGCCGAACTTCGACTTGGTCTTGCGCACCCCGCGCGCCACCGCGCGCACCTTGCCGTGGTTGCGGGTGAGCAGGGTGATGATCCGGTCGGCCTCGCCGAGCTTCTGCGCCCGGAGCACCACGCCGTCGTCCCGGAAGAGGCTCATGCGCCCGCCTCGTCACCGCGGCGCTCGAACAGTGTGGACATCCCACCATTGTCGCCCATCCCGCGGCGCAGCCGTGTGGCCCGCACCCGGCCGTGGGGGAGTGCCGAACGGTGCGGGTCACGGCGGGCCCCGGAGGGGGGGAGGGGCCCGGTTCGTGGGGGTCCGGTGGTCTGCCGCGGGAGGCGGACGCTGGTCTAGTACGGGGTCCGGGTGGCCGCTTCCAGCAGCGCCCCGACCCGCTCCCGCGGCAGGTCCAGACAGCGCCCGACGGCGGCCAGCGCGTCCCGCTCCTGCGGCCGGTAGCGGCCGTCGGCCAGGGCGATCGCCGCGCCCTGCAGCAGCAGCCGCTCCCGGCCCTGGTGGGCCAGGTGCGGGGCGAGCGGTTCGAGCACCGCGTGCAGTTCGACGGCCAGCCCGCCGGCCATCCCGTGGGCGTCGTACAGCTCGCCGCCGAGGCCGGAGAGCGCGGCGAGTGCGGCCAGCACCTGGGCCTCGCCGCAGTCCTCGAAGCCGGCCTCCCGGACGGCCGTGCAGGCCGCCTCGCGAGCCGCGCGCCGCGCGGTGCCGCCGGCCGCCAGCATGGCCAGCGCGATCGTGTACTGCGCGTCGCGCAGCATCCCGCCCAGCCGCACGCAGGTCGGCTGTTCCAGGCTCTCCACCCCGAAGCGGCCGTCGCAGCTGGTGCACTGCACACTGCCGACCACCGGTCCGAGCGGGAGCACCGGGGTTCCCAGCAGCCGCAGCCACCGCCGGCCGTGTTGCCGGCGGTAGTTGCGGTCCCCGCCGCAGCCCGGGCAGAAGAAGTCACCGAGAACGTCAGTCCGCCACCGCGGGCGAACACCCCACATCCCTGTCACGGCGCCACTCCCCAGACATGGCAGGCGGCCTGCGCAACAATGCGCAGGTCACGCGACCGGGCACCGGGCCGTCCCACCGACCCGCCGTTCCGGTGGGACGATGTTGCCACGGTTGCCGACAGGTGTCAGTACCTCGAACGGCCCGAACAGCGAAAAAATGTGGCGCAGGACACAGGCCTCCGGCGGATCGCCGCACCCCGTCCCGGGAACGCCGCCGGGCCGCCCCGCTGGGACGGCCCGACCGCTCTCACTCGTACGAACTACCCACGCCGCGCCCGGTTGACGGCGCTGATCATCGCCTTCAGCGAGGCCAGCACGGTGTTGCCGTCGATGCCCACGCCCCACAGCACCCGGCCGTCCACGGCGCACTCGACGTACGCGGCGGCCTGGGCGTCGCCGCCCTCGCTCAGCGCGTGCTCGGCGTAGTCCAGCACCCGTACGTCCACGCCGATCTGCGCCAGCGCGTCGGCGAAGGCGGAGACCGGGCCGTTGCCGGTACCGGCCAGGGTGACCGGGGCGCCGTCGACCACGGCCTCGGCGGTCAGCGCGTCCCGGCCGTCCTCGGTGGTCAGGGTGCGCGAGCCGGCCAGCGAGATCCGGCCCCACGGGTTGCCGGTGGTCGGCAGGTACTCGTCCTCGAAGACCGCCCAGATCGCGGCCGGGGTGACCTCGCCGCCCTCGGCGTCGGTCTTGGCCTGGATGATCCGGGAGAACTCGATCTGCATCCGGCGCGGCAGGTCCAGCTTGTGGTCGTTCTTCAGGACGTACGCGACGCCGCCCTTGCCGGACTGGCTGTTGACCCGGATGACCGCCTCGTAGCTGCGGCCGACGTCCTTCGGGTCGATCGGCAGGTAGGGCACGCCCCAGGTGTGCTCCCCGACCGGCACCCCCGCCGCGCGCGCGTCCGCCGCCAGCGCGTCGAAGCCCTTCTTGATCGCGTCCTGGTGCGAGCCGGAGAAGGAGGTGTAGACCAGGTCGCCGGCGTACGGGTGGCGCGGGTGCACCTCCATCTGGTTGCAGTACTCGGCGGTGCGGCGGATCTCGTCGATGTCGGAGAAGTCGATCTCCGGGTCGACGCCCTGCGAGAACAGGTTCATGCCGACGTTGACCAGGTCCAGGTTGCCGGTCCGCTCGCCCTGCCCGAACAGGCAGCCCTCGACCCGGTCGGCGCCGGCCATCACGGCCAGCTCGGCGGAGGCCACGCCGGTGCCGCGGTCGTTGTGCGGGTGGGTGGACAGGCAGACGAACTCGCGGCGGGACAGGTTCCGCGACATCCACTCGATCTTGTCGGCGTAGACGTTCGGGGTGGACCGCTCGACCGTGGTCGGCAGGTTCAGGATGATCTCGCGGCCCTCGCCCGGCTGCCAGACGTCCATCACCGCCTCGCAGACCTCCAGCGCGAAGTCCAGCTCGGTGTCGATGAAGATCTCCGGCGAGTACTCGTAGCCCAGCACGGTCTCGTCGCCCAGGATCTTCTCGGCGTACTCCATCACCAGGCGGGTGCCGTTCACGGCGATCGCCTTGATGTCGTCCTTGCTGCCCTTGAAGACCACCCGGCGGAACAGCGGCGAGGTCGCGTTGTACAGGTGGACGGTGGCCCGCGGGGCGCCCTTCAGCGACTCCACGGTCCGCTCGATCAGGTCCTCGCGGGCCTGGGTCAGCACCGAGATGGTGACGTCCTCCGGGATCGCCCCCTCCTCGATCAGCGAGCGGACGAAGTTGAAGTCGGTGGCGCCGGAGGACGGGAAGCCGACCTCGATCTCCTTGTAGCCCATGCGCACCAGCAGGTCGAACATCTTGCGCTTGCGGGCCGGGGACATCGGGTCGATCAGCGCCTGGTTGCCGTCCCGCAGGTCGGTGGAGAGCCAGCGCGGCGCCTTGCTGATCACCTGCGACGGCCACCGGCGGTCCGGCAGGTCGACGGTGCCGAAGGGCTGGTAGCGGCCGTACCGCATGCCGGACGGCCGCTGGCGCACGGAGTCCGCGGTGATCGGGGTGGGACGGTCGACGTAGGCGCGACCGGCGGGGATGGACGCGGCGGGGCTCTGCTCGGTCATGGAGGTGAGTCTCGGCTTCCTGTGGATGCGTGGTGCGGGCTGGTCGGGGTGGGGTCCTCACCCGACTCGGCCGGCCTGCTGCCGCCATGTCGCGACCCGCCGTTGGATCGCCCGATTCAGCGCACAGCACAGTCCCCGCGGCGAGGGAGCCGGCCCTTGGTGGACTACAGGCCCTCGACGCGGCAGCTAAGCAGAAGCAGCCCGTTGCGCATGATGCCGTCCAGCGTAGCCCAGCGCCGCGCGGGCCCGAAGCGGACCGCGCCGACTTCCCACTCCGTGAGACGGCGCGCGGACCGGCCGGGACGGCGCACGAGCGCGTCCGCGCCGGTGACAACAGGTCATCGATGCCTCACTCTTGGCCACATGACAGCCGAACCGACGCTCTGCGCGATCGTTCCGCCGTACGTCCTGGACCGCCTCGCCGAGGACGGTCACGCCCCCGCCGCCCGCTCCCTCGCCCTCGACGCCGCGCACCGCACCGCGCGGCTCACCGCCGTCCCCCGCCAGGCCCCCGCCGACCGCCTGGAACGGGTGATCAGCGACGCCGGGCACCGCGAACGCCTGCCCGGCCGGACCGTCCGCCGGGAGGCCGACGGCCCCGTCCCCGACCAGTCCGTCAACCACGCCTACGACGGCCTCGGCGCCACCTGGACGCTGTTCTCCGCCGTCTACGGCCGGCACTCCATCGACGACCAGGGCCTGCGCCTGGACGCCACCGTCCACTACGGCCGGGACTACGACAACGCCTTCTGGGACGGCCACCGGATGGTCTTCGGCGACGGCGACGGCGAGGTGTTCGGCGACTTCACCGCCTGCGTCGACGTCATCGGCCACGAACTCGCCCACGGCGTCACCCAGTTCACCGCCGGACTGGAGTACCACAACCAGCCCGGCGCGCTCAACGAATCGGTCTCCGACGTCTTCGGCTCCCTGGTGAAGCAGTACGCGCTGCACCAGGACGCCGCCGACGCGGACTGGCTGATCGGCGCCGGACTGCTCGCCCCCGGCGTGCAGGGGGTCGCGCTGCGCTCGATGAAGGCGCCCGGCACCGCGTACGACGACCCGCGGCTCGGCAAGGACCCGCAGCCCGCCCACATGCGCGACTACGTGCAGACCGGCCGGGACAACGGCGGGGTGCACATCAACTCCGGCATCCCCAACCACGCCTTCTACCTGCTCGCCGACGCGCTCGGCGGCCCGGCCTGGGAGCGCGCGGGCCGGATCTGGTACGACGCGCTGACCGGCCGGCGGCTGCCCGCCGACGCCGACTTCACCGCCTTCGCCCGGGCCACCGTGGCCGCCGCCCGGGCCCGCTACCCGGAACCCGAGGTGGCCGACACGGTCACCGCGTCCTGGGCGAAGGTCGGCATCAGCCCGACCTGAGCCCGGCTTCAGTCCGACTTGAGGCCGGCTTGAGTCAAGGTCCGGGAAAACCCCGGCAAACGCCATCCCTGGGTAGCACCATGGACACCATGCGTATCCAGGTGACCCGGACCGGCGGCCTCGCGGGACACGTCCGCCACGCGGAGCTCGACACCACCGAGCGGACGGACGCCCCGCACGTGCACGCACTCGCCCGCGAGGCCGTCGCGGGCGGGCTGCGCACGCCCTCGTACGGGGTGCCGGACGGCTTCCACTACGAGATCACCGTCGACGGCCGGACGGTGCACTGCGCGGACCCGAAGCTCACCGAGTCCCAGCGCGAGCTGGTCTCGCTGGTGCTGCGCGAGGGCGCGTAGGGCGCCTAGCCGCCACCGGCCCGGTCAGAGCCAGCCGTCCAGCGAGGCCAGGAAGCCCGGCAGGTCGTCCCGGTGGATGGTGTGGCCGGCCCCGGCGACGGTGCGGACCTCGTAGCCGAGCCCGCGCAGCCGTTCGGCGTCCTCCGGCGCGATCACGAAGCCCCGGCCCGCGACCTGCACCAGCGAGGGCACCGCCGGCGCCGTGCCGGGCAGCTCGGCCCGGTCGGCCAGGGCGGACAGCGCCAGCGCGCTGTCCGGGTCCCAGTCGGCCAGGGTGGCCAGCTCGTCGTCCACGTCGGCCGCGCTCCAGCGCGGGTTGAGCGCGGCGATCTGGGTCCGCCCGGCCCGCTTGAACTGGGTGAAGATCCCCGGGTCGAAGACCCCCGGGCGGGCGAACTTCCAGGCCGGGTCGGAGTAGACCGCCCGGGCCGGGCGGAGCCGCTCGACCGCGTGCAGCAGGGTCAGCCCGCCCAGCGAGTGGCCGAGGGCGAGCTCGGCGCCGGCCGGCAGGGTCTCGACGAGGTCGTCGGCGAACCGCTCCGGCGCGTACCGGTCGACCGGGGTGGCGCCCTCCCCGCGCGGGGAGGCGCCGTGGCCGCGCAGGTCGACGGCGATCACCCGGTAGCCGCGCGCGGCCAGCGCCGGGCCGACCGACCGCCAGCTGCGGTGGTCGGACATGATCCCGTGGACCAGCAGCGCGACCCGGTCGCCGGTGCCCCACTCGCGGGTGTGCAGCCTCATCCCGGCTCCCCCCTCGGCGGCCCGCTCAGAAGCCGAGCTTGCGCAGCTGCTTCGGGTCCCGCTGCCAGTCCTTGGCCACCTTGACGTGCAGGTCCAGGTAGACCGGCGTGCCGAGCAGGGCCTCGATGTGCTTGCGGGCGGTGGTGCCGACGTGCTTCAGACGCGCGCCCTTGGCACCGATCACGATGGCCTTCTGGCTCTGCCGCTCGATGTAGACGTTGGCGTGGATGTCGAGCAGCGGCCGGTCGGCCGGGCGGCCCTCGCGCGGCAGCATCTCCTCGACCACGACGGCCAGCGAGTGCGGCAGCTCGTCCCGGACGCCCTCCAGGGCGGCCTCGCGGATCAGCTCGGCGACCATGATCTGCTCGGGCTCGTCGGTGAGGTCGCCGTCCGGGTAGAGCGGCTGGCCCTCCGGGAGCAGCTTGCTGATCAGCTCGCCGACCAGCTCCACCTGCTTGTCGCCGACCGCGGAGACCGGGATGATCTCGGCCCACTCGATGCCCAGCTCGGCGCCGAGCTGGTGGACGGCGATCAGCTGCTCGGCCAGCCGCTTGGAGTCGACCAGGTCGGTCTTGGTGACGATGGCGACCTTGGGGGTCTTCTTGATCTCGGCGAGCTCCTTGGCGATGAACTTGTCGCCGGGGCCGAGCTTCTGGTCGGCGGGCAGGCAGAAGCCGATCACGTCGACCTCGGCCCAGGTGCTGCGGACCAGGTCGTTGAGGCGCTCGCCGAGCAGGGTGCGCGGCTTGTGCAGACCGGGGGTGTCGACCAGCACCAGCTGGGCGTCCGGGCGGTGCACGATGCCGCGGACGGTGTGCCGGGTGGTCTGCGGACGGTCGGAGGTGATCGCGACCTTCGTCCCCACCAGGGCGTTGGTCAGGGTCGACTTGCCCGCGTTGGGCCGGCCGACGAAGCACGCGAAGCCGGAGCGGTACGAGGAGGAAGGGGCACTCATGGGCTCCATTCTCCCTGATCACCGGGAGCAGCACGGACCGGGCCGTCCGCACCGGTCATTTCTTCCCGCCGCCCCCGCCCCCGAACACCGCGCCCAGCCCCCAGCCGAGCACCAGCAGCAGGAAGGCGACCGAGCCCCAGAGCCAGAACGGCGAGCCGGTCTCCTGCCACTTGCCCATGCCCATCACGCCCAGCAGCAGCCCCGCGAAGAACGCGAACGGCCCCATCGCCCAGCCCCCTCACCGCGCCAAGTCCCCGGTGAGATTATCTGCTGGATTCACTCGAATGGGTGCCCGGTCCTCTCGGCGCCGGGCCCCCACCGCGGCGGCGACCGCTCAGCCGGCCTCGACCGAACGCCGCAGCACCCCGTCCGGCCCGGCCAGCAGCAGCGGCGTCCCCGCCCCGCCGAGGTCCCGGACCGCCGCCAGGTCCTCCGCCGACGGCTCCTGCGCCTCGGTCACCACGGCCGCCGCCTCCAGCGACTTCGCGCCGCTGGCCACCGCCATCGCGACCGCCGTGCGGACCGCGCTCAGCCGCAGCGACTCCAGCGCGACCGTGCCCGCGACGTACGTCCGGCCGGTCTCGTCACGCACCGCGGCCCCCTCCGCGACGCCGTTGCGGGCGCGAGCGGAGCGGGCCAGGGTGATGATCTTCTTGTCTTCGGGGTCGAGCTCGACGATGTCACTCATGCCCAGGAGCATAGGCGGCCGGTGCCGGGCCCGACCGGCGGGTTCAGTGCCCGATCGGGTTCGGCGGCCCCGGCCGCATCACCTTCACGAAGGTCTTGGGACCGGACGGCAGCGCCGCCTCCCGCTCCGAGCGCGCCCGCCAGTACGGGTTGTCGTGCGGCAGGTGGCCGCTGACCCGCCCGTACATCCCGAAGGTGGTCAGCACCACGCCGAAGACGAAGGCGAACAGCACGTTGGACATCCGGAAATTGAGGATGTTGGCGTCCGGCCGGCCGAGCACCGTCAGCCCGTAGAAGCCGGAGAGCACGAACAGCACCCCGGCCGCCATGTTGAGGTTGGCGGCGAAGTTCCCGCCGATGACCGCGCCGGCCACCAGGATCCCGCCCACCACGATGGACAGGACGCTCAGCGCGCCGTTGGTCGACATCCCGGCGATCTCGTCGCCGCGGGTGGACAGGAAGCCCGAGTGGTCGGCCAGCCCCAGGCAGCCGAACACGATCAGGAAGATCCCGCCGAGCCCCGCCCCGATCCGCCAGACCAGGACCAGCCTGTGGTCGACGGGCAGTTCGTCTTGCAGCTTCATGGCGACCTCCGAACGGGTCGTAGCGCCCGGCTAGCTGTAGGGGTGGCTGCCCTGCATGTGCGGCACCTCGTGCATGTACAACGAGCCGCACTGCTGGCAGCACCGGAGCCCGGTCCCCCACTCCCGGTCCGGGCGGGTCTCCGCCTCGACGGCCATGGTCCGGCCGCACAGGGCCGTGGCGGGGTCCCCCTCCCGCACCACGTGCCACACCTTCACCCCGCCCGCCGCCCCCTGCGGGCCGTACTCCGCGCGAAGTTGGTGAGTCATGCCCTCATCGTCGCCCCGGACGTGCCCGGACGCTACTCGCCGGGCTCCTCGCCGCCGTCCGGCTCGGTGCGCACCGGCGCCGCCACCACGGACCCGATCCGGTTGCGGCGCCCGGCCGAGCTCTCCGCGGTCAGCCGGATCGCGGTCAGGCCGCCCGGCACCTCCTCCGGCACCGGGATGTCGCAGGACGAGCCCGGGATCGGCACCCGGCCCAGCCGCTTGGCCAGCAGACCGCCCACCGTCTCGACGTCCTCGTCCGCCAGCTCGATCCCGAACAGCTCGCCCAGGTCCTCCACCAGCAGCCGCGCGGTGACCCGGTAGGAGCCGTCCCCGAGGTCCTCCACCGGCGCGATCTCCCGGTCGTACTCGTCGGTGATCTCACCGACGATCTCCTCCAGGATGTCCTCGATGGTGACCAGCCCGGCCGTGCCGCCGTACTCGTCGATCACGATCGCCACGTGCGAGCGCATCTGCTGCATCTCGCGCAGCAGGTCCGCGGCCGGCTTGGAGTCCGGGACGAAGACCGCGGGCCGCAGCACCGCGCCGACCTCGTCGGACTCGGAGTCCCGGTTGATGTGGGTGCGCCGCACCAGGTCCTTGAGGTAGACGATGCCGACCACGTCGTCCTCGTTGTCGCCGACCACCGGGATCCGCGAGAAGCCCGAGCGCAGCGCCAGGGTGAGCGCCTGCCGGACGGTCTTGTGCCGCTCGATCATCACCAGGTCGGTGCGCGGCACCATCACCTCGCGGACGATGGTGTCGCCCAGCTCGAAGACCGAGTGCACCATCCGGCGCTCCTCGTCCTCGATGACGTCGTTCTTCTCCGCCAGGTCGACCAGCGCCCGCAGCTCCGCCTCCGAGGCGAACGGGCCCTCCTTGTAGCCCTTGCCCGGGGTCAGCGCGTTGCCGAGCAGGATCAGCAGCCGCGGGATCGGCCCGAGGATCCGGGCCAGCGGCAGCAGCACGAAGGAGGCCGCGGTCGCGGTGGTCAGCGGGTGCTGGCGCCCGATCGTGCGCGGCGAGACGCCGACCGCCACGAACGACACCAGCACCATCACGCCGAACGCCAGCAGCACGGCCTGCCAGGTGGTGTCGATGGTGCGGACGGCCACCACGGTGACCAGGACCGCCGCCGCCATCTCGCTGGCCACCCGGATCAGGGTGGCCAGGTTCAGGTAGCGGATCGGGTCGGAGGCCAGCGCCAGCAGCCGGGCCGAACCCCTGCGCCCGGAGCGCACCGCCTCCTCGGCCCTGAACCGGGAGACCCGGGAGATGCCCGCCTCGGCGCACGCGGCCAGCCAGCCGAGCACGACGAGCAGGACGGCACCGAGGATGAAACTCGTACTCTCACCACTCACAGGGGTTCGGGCTCCGCGCTCAGTGGGTGGTGGGGGCCGGCGAGATGCCGCCGAGACCGCGCAGGGCCCGCCAGCCGTCGAGGATCGCCTTCTGGAGGCCGAACATCTCCTCCTCCTCGTCCGGCTCCTCGTGGTCGTAGCCGAGCACGTGCAGCACCCCGTGGACGGTGAGCAGCTGCAGCTCCTCGTCCATCGAGTGCTGGGACGGGGCCGCCTTGCCCTGCTGCTCGGCGACCTCGGGGCAGAGCACGATGTCGCCGAGCAGGCCCTGCGGCAGCTCCTCGCCCTCCTTGCCGGGACGCAGCTCGTCCATCGGGAACGACATCACGTCGGTCGGGCCCGGAAGGTCCATCCACTGGATGTGCAGCTCCTCCATCGCCGCACCGTCCACCAGGATCACGGACAGTTCGGACTGCGGGTGGATCCGCATCTTGTCCAGGGCGTAGCGGGCGACGTCGAGGATGGACTCCTCGTCGACGTCCCAGCCGGACTCGTTGGCGATGTCGATCGACATGACGGGCTGGTTACTCAGCTTTCGGTGCGATGGGACTGTCGGGGTGCGCGCGAGCCGCGACGCTGGGCGGGCTTGGCCGGGAGCGGGCGCTCGTCGGCCTCCTGCCGGGCGTCCCAGCGCTCGTACGCGTCCACGATCCGGCCGACCAGCTTGTGGCGGACCACGTCGGTGCTGGTGAGGACGGAGAAGTGGATGTCGGGCACGTCGGCCAGGATCTCCTGGACGACCTTGAGGCCGCTGCGGGTGCCGCCGGGCAGGTCGATCTGGCTGGTGTCGCCGGTCACGACCACCCGGGAGTTGAACCCGAGGCGGGTGAGGAACATCTTCATCTGCTCGGGCGAGGTGTTCTGGGCCTCGTCGAGGATGATGAAGGCGTCGTTGAGGGTGCGGCCGCGCATGTAGGCGAGCGGCGCGACCTCGATGGTCCCGGCGGCCATCAGGCGCGGGATGGAGTCCGGGTCCATCATGTCGTGCAGCGCGTCGTACAGCGGGCGCAGGTACGGGTCGATCTTCTCGTAGAGGGTGCCGGGCAGGAAGCCCAGCCGCTCCCCCGCCTCGACGGCCGGGCGGGTCAGGATGATCCGGTTGACCTCCTTGGCCTGGAGGGCCTGGACGGCCTTGGCCATCGCGAGGTAGGTCTTGCCGGTACCGGCCGGGCCGAGGCCGAAGACGATCGTGTGCTTGTCGATCGCGTCGACGTAGCGCTGCTGGTTGAGGGTCTTGGGACGGATCGTCCGGCCCCGGTTGGACAGGATGTTCGCGGTGAACACCTGCGACGGCGCCGGGCTGTCCGGGTCCTCCGCGGCACCGCGGAGCATGGCGATGGAGCGCTCCACGGCGTCCTCCGTCAGGGGTTGGCCGGTGCGCAGCACCAGCATCATCTCGGTGAAGAGCTGCTTGACGAGGGCCACCTCGGCGCGGTCGCCGGTGGCGGTCACCTCGTTGCCGCGGACGTGGATGTCGGCCGCCGGGAAGCCCTCCTCGATCACCCGCAGCAGCGAGTCCGCGGCGCCGAGCAGGGTGACCATCGGGTGCTTCTCGGGGATGACGATCCGGGCGCTGACGCGGCCGTCGTCGGCCGGTTCGGGGCGCGACTGACCATTGGTACGGGTCTGCGATGTGTCACTCATAGGTCGGCGCTGGGGCCTGCCTCATCCCATCCGTGTCTCGTGGTGCCGCTCGGTCTCTCCGGGGCACCAGGGTACGCCGCGCACGTGATCGCCGCGGCGGGCGGCAGGGCCGCACCCGACGATGCTGCGGCAGATCGCCGGGCGGCGCGAGCGGTTTTCCGCCCTGTTCACGGACCCTCTCCGGGTCGGTACTGCCGGGGCGGTACTGGTACCCGCAGGAGGTCCTCGGCAAGCACGATCGGGCCGTCGAAGTGCTTGCGGGCGTCGGCGAGGTGCTGGCCGAGGTCCGGGTAGCGCTGGGAGAAGTGGGTCAGCACCAGGGTGCGGGCGCCGGCCTCGGCGGCGACCTTCGCGGCCTGGCCGGCGGTGAGGTGGCCGTGGTCCTCGGCGAGCCGGGCGTCGGCGTCGGTGAAGGTCGCCTCGATGACCAGCAGGTCGGCGCCCTCGGCGAGCTCGTGCACGCCCGCGCAGAGCCGGGTGTCCATGACGAAGGCGAACCGCTGGCCGGGCCGCGGCTCGCTGACCTCGTCCAGGGTGATCCGCCGGCCGTCGACCTCCAGCGCGCCCTGGTGCTGGAGCCGGCCGACCTCCGGGCCGGCGAGGCCCAGCGCGGCGAGCCGCTCCGGGACCAGCCGGCGGCCGTCCGGCTCGCTCAGCCGGTAGCCGAAGGACTCCACCGGGTGCGACAGCCGGACGGCGTCCAGCGCGAACCGGGCGCCGGGCACCGGCAGCGGGCCCGGCTCGTCGATCGGGCGGGGGCGCAGCACGGCCGTCTCGTGGAAGGCGGTGGCGTGCCGCAGCCGCTCGAAGTACACCTCGCCGGAGGCCGGGAAGTAGACGTCCACCGGGTGCGGGACCCGGTCCAGGTTGATCCGCTGGATCACCCCGGCCAGGCCCAGGCTGTGGTCGCCGTGGAAGTGCGTGACGGCGATCCGGGTGAGCTGGGTGGCCGAGACCCCGGCGTGCAGCATCTGCCGCTGGGTGCCCTCGCCGGGGTCGAAGAGCAGGCCCTCGCCGTCCCAGCGCAGCAGGTAGCCGTTGTGGTTGCGGTGCCGGGTCGGGACCTGGCTGGCGGTGCCGAGGACGACGAGTTCGCGCTGCGACACTCCGGTCAGGTCCTCTCTTTCGGATCACGTCGGATCAGCGGGCGTCGTTGGAGTGCGTGCATCGGCGGTGCGGAGGAGGGAGTCCATGCGGAGCATCGGCGACCGACGACAAGCCGGCGAGGTGCGTGCTCCGGCGGCGACCGCCCGGCGTGATCCGCAAGAGAGGGCCTAAACCATGCGCTCGGTCATCGACGTGCCGCCGAGCACGTGGACGTGCGCGTGGAAGACCGTCTGCCCGGCGTCCGCCCCGGTGTTGAAGATCAGCCGGTAGTCGGTGATGCCCTCGTCCCTGGCGACCTCGCCGGCCTCGGCGAGCAGCTCCCCGGCGACCTCCGGCTCGGCGGCGGCCAGCGCGGCGGCGTTCGGGTAGTGGGCGTGCGGGATGACCAGGACGTGCACCGGGGCCTTCGGCGCGATGTCGCGGAAGGCCAGTATCCGGTCGGTCTTGCGCACCACGGTGGCCGGGATCTCGCCCGCCACGATCTTGCAGAACAGGCAGTCGGGCTGCGGCTCGCCGGCCATCGGGGTCTCCTCGCGGTGTCGGTCGGGGGCGTACGGCGGCATGCTAGCGGAGCCGGGCGGTCGCCTGCCGGTACTCGCGCAGGTGCTTGCGGCGGACCACCCGGACCCCGACGGCGGTGCCCTCCGACTCCGGGTCCTCGGTGAGCAGTCCGACGACGACGATCACGAAGCCGAGCAGCCAGCGCTTGGTGAGCCGCCAGGTGTGCGGACGGCTCGCGTCCTTACGGCGGATCGAGCGCAGGGCCAGCAGGCCCTTGCCGAGGCTGAAGCCGGTGAGGCGGGTGAGCAGCACCTGGTTGGCGAAGGAGGCGGCCAGGAAGACGGCGGGCAGGGTGGCGAAGTAGGTGGCCGGGCTGCCGTCCGGGCCGGCGGCCGCCTTGGCGGCGGCGAAGCCGGCACCGGCGGCGAGCGCGGCGTCGGCGGTCGCGGCGAGGAAGCGGCGGATCGAGCCCGCCTCGGCCGGCCGGGGCACCGTCGGCTGCTGCGGCCGGGCGTGCTGCGGCGCGCCGTGGTGGGGAGCGCCGTACTGGGGGGTGCCGTACTGGGGGGCGCCGTACTGGGGGGCGCCGTAGCCGTACTGCTGCTGCTGACCGTACTGCTGCGGCGGCGGGCCGTACTGCTGCGGCGGGCCGTAGTGGCCCGGTGCCGGTGCGGGTGCCTGCGGATACCCCTGTGCCATCTGCTCCCCCGTGAGCGGTGTCGATCAAGATCAGCCCCGCATCGTACCCGGCCCGGGGCGTCACCCCGGAGTGGGAAGTCGGACCGGCCGACCTCCCACTCCGCCGCGGGTCGCCCGGCTACTCCCAGGGCAGCACCGGCGGGGTCTTCGCCGGGGTGGCGGCCAGCGCCGCCAGCGCCAGCCGGACGCCCTCGGCGAGCTGCGGGTCCTCCCCCGCCGCCCACTCGTGCGGGGCGATCGGCACCTCGACGTCCGGGTCCACCCCGTGGTTCTCCACGCCCCAGCCGTGCCGCTCGCCCCAGAACGCGTACTTCGGCTGGGTCACCAGGGTGCCGTCCACCAGCGAGTACCGGCTGTCGATGCCGATCACCCCGCCCCAGGTGCGGGTGCCGACCACCGGGCCGATGCCCAGCGCCTGGATCGCCGCGTTGACGATGTCGCCGTCCGAGCCCGAGTACTCGTCGGCCAGCGCGACGACCGGCCCGCGCGGCGCGTCCGCCGGGTACGGCACCGGCGAGGCGGTGTCCCGGGCGACGTTCCAGCCGATCACCTTCCGGGCCAGCTTCTCGATCACCAGCTGCGAGGTGTGCCCGCCCCGGTTGCCCCGGATGTCGACGACCACGCCCTCGCGGGCCATCTCGGAGCGCAGGTCGCGGTGGATCTGCGCCCAGCCGGTGGTCTGCATGTCCGGGATGTGCAGGTAGCCGAGCCGCCCGTCGGACAGCTCGCGCACCACCGCCCGGCGGCCGGCCACCCAGTCGTGGTAGCGCAGCGCCTCCTCGTCGGCGATCGGCACCACCACCGGGTGGCGCTGGTCGGTGCCGTCCTTGCCGGCCACGGTCAGCTCGACCGGCTGCCCGGCGGTGCCCGCCAGCAGCGGCGCCGGGCCGGTCACCGGGTCGACCGGGCGGCCGTTGACGGCCAGCACCGCGTCCCCCGCGCGGACCGCGGCGCCGGGTGCGGCCAGCGGCGACCGGGCCCGCGGGTCGGAGGACTCGCCGGGCAGGATCCGGGCGATCCGCCAGACCTCGCCCTCCTTGACCAGGTCCGCGCCGAGCAGGCCCTGCCGGCGGGCCGGCTCGGTGTGCGCGCCGTAGGGCACCACGTAGGCGTGCGAGGTGCCCAGCTCGCCGTGCACCTCCCAGAGCAGGTCGACCAGGTCGTCGTGCGAGCCGAGCCGCTCCACCAGCGGGCGGTAGCGGGCCAGCGCCCCCGCCCAGTCCACCCCGTCGAGGTCCGGGCGCCAGAAGTTGTCCCGCATCAGACGGCCGTTCTCGTCGAACATCTGCCGCCATTCGGCCGCCGGGTCGACGGTCACCCGCAGCCGGGTCAGGTCGACGTCGACCTCGTCGTCCTCGCCGGCCGCCTTGTGGTCGGCGGGCACGATCCGCAGCTCGCCCTCGTCCAGCACGGCCAGCCGGCTGCCGTCGCCGCTCACCGCGAACCCGTCCAGGCCGTCGACCAGCTGCTCGGCCCGGCGCTTGCGGAAGTCGAAGCGCTCCAGGGTGGGGCGCGGCCGCTCGTCCTCCAGCGAGGCCGCCTCGTCGCCGAGCTCGCCGACCAGCGGGACCCTCGTCCACAGCACGCCGTCCTTGGCGGCCCGCAGGCTGCCGAACCGGCCGCCCTCCACCGGGAACGGCACGATCCGGTCGGCGATGCCGTCCAGGTCGACCCGGGTCACCGGCGGCGCGTCGGCCGCGCCGTCCTCGCCCTCGGCCTTCTTGCCCTTCGGCTCGTCGTCCTCGCCGCCGACCGCCCGGCCGGCCCGGCGCGGCCCGAACGGGGACGGCGTGTCCGCGGCCAGGGTGATCAGGTACGGGCGGCAGCCGTTGGGGAACGACAGGTCGAAGACGTGCGAGTCGTACACCGGGTCGAAGTTGCGCACCGACAGGAACGCCAGGTGCCGGCCGTCCGCGGTGAACGCCGGCGAGGTGTCGATGAACCGCTGCGGGGTCACCTCGGAGACCGTCCGGGTGGCCAGGTTGGCCAGCACGATCTGGCGCAGCGACCACGGCCCGAGGGTCGGCCGGGACCAGGCCAGCCACGCCGAGTCGGGGCTGAACGCCAGGCCGCTGACCTCGCCGTCGGTGCTGCGCGCCAGCTCGTGCACGGCGCCGTCGGCCAGCGTCACCAGCAGCACCCGGCCGTCGTGCGAGCCGACCGCCAGCTGCTTGCCGTCCGGCGAGACCAGCAGCGTGCGGACCCGGCCGAGCCGCCCGGCGGCCAGCCGGCGGCGCTCGGCGCCGAGCACGGCGGGCGCGTACTCGATCGCGTCCTCGCCCTCGGCGTCGGTCACCCACAGCACGCCCTGGCCGGCGTCCTCGCCGGAGCCCGGCACCACCCGGGCGAGCCGGCCGCGCACCCCGGGCGTCTCGTCCAGGACCCGGGCCGGGCCCTCCCGGTGGGTCAGCCAGTGCACGGTGCCGCGCACCACGACGGCGCCGGCCCGGCCGGTGCGGTCCGGGGCGGCGGTCTCCAGCCAGAACGAGGCCGGCACCGGGCGCGGGCGGCGGCCGGTGCGCGGACCGGCCAGCCGGACGTCCAGCCGGCGCGGCTCGGCGCCCTCCAGGTCGTCCAGCAGCCACAGGTCGCCGGCCGCGTGCCAGACCACCCGGGTGCCGTCGGTGGTGGCGTTGCGGGCGTAGAAGCCCTCCGGGGAGGTCGAGTGGCGGCGCAGGTCGGTGCCGTCGGGGAGGCTGGAGTACAGCGCGCCGACGCCCTCGTGGTCGGAGAGGAAGGCGATCCGCCCGCCCACCCAGAGCGGCGACTCGATGTTGCCGTCCAGCTCGGCGTGGACCCGCTCGAAGCGGTCGGCGCCGATCCACAGCTTGCCGGTCCGCCCGCCCCGGTACCGCTTCCACCAGGCCGGCTCCACGCCGAACGCCGAGACCAGCAGCGCCCGGTCGCCGTCCGGTTCGAAGGCCAGCCCGCCGACCGGCCCGTACGGCAGCCGAGCCGGCTCGCCGCCGTCCAGCGGCACCGCGTACGCCCAGGTGCGGCGCAGCGAGGCCTGCCCGGCGGCGGTGGTGGCGATCGGCCGGCCGTCCGCCGTCCAGCCGCGCAGCTGGGTCTGCGCGTCGCCCCAGTGGGTGAGCCGCCGGGACGGGCCGCCGTCGGCCAGCACGACGTGCACCTCGGGCGCGCCGTCCCGGGTGGAGGTGAAGGCGACGTGCCGCCCGTCCGGGGAGAACCGGGGGCGGCGGACCGGGAGGTGATCGGCCGTCAGCCGCCAGGCCCGGCCGCCGTCCAGCGGGGCGAGCCACACGTCGTTCTCGGCGACGAAGGCGATCCGGTCACCGTGCAGGTGCGGGTGGCGCAGGTACGCGCCGGCGGAGGTGCTCTCGGGTTCGGTCACACCCGTCACCCTAGGCACGCACCCCGCCGGTGCGCCCGGTTTTCGCCGACCACGAACCCCTGCGGGGGATCGCGGGGGATTCAGCTCCAGCGGCCGGTGCGGCCCAGCAGCAGCGCGCCCGCGGCGACCCCCGCGGTGGAGGTGCGCAGCACCGACGGGCCGAGCCGGTAGGGCCGCGCGCCGGCCTCGGCGAAGGCGGCCAGCTCCTCCGGGGAGACCCCGCCCTCCGGGCCGACCACCAGCACCAGGTCCCCGGCGGCCGGCAGGGCGGCCCCGGCCAGCGGCTCGGCGCCCTCCTCGTGCAGCACGCCGGCGAACGCGGCGGCGGCCAGCAGCGGGGCCAGCTGCCGGGTCGTCATCGGGTCGCGGACCTCGGGGAAGCGCAGCCGGCGGGACTGCTTGCCGGCCTCCCGCGCGGTGGCCCGCCACTTGGCGAGCGCCTTGGCCCCGCGCTCGCCCTTCCACTGGGTGATGCAGCGGGCGGCCGACCACGGGACGACCACGTCCACGCCGACCTCGGTCATGGTCTCCACGGCCAGCTCGCCGCGGTCCCCCTTGGGCAGCGCCTGGACGACGACGATCCGCGGCGCCGGCTCCGGCTCGCGGCGCACGGCGGCCACCGCCACCTCGATCGCGTCCTTGCCGTGCACCGCCGCGACGGTGCCGTCCACGCCGAGGCCGAGCCCGTCGGCCAGGGTGACCGCCTCGCCCGGCTCCAACCGCTTCACGGCGGCGGCGTGCCGGCCCTCCGGCCCGTCCAGCCGGACCAGCGCGCCCGGCGCGGCGGCGGCGATCCGCTCGGTGTCGACGACGAACACGGGCGCGGTCATGCGGGGAACCTCCGGGGGCGGGGTGAAGCGGGACAGGGGGTCGGGAACGCGAAAGGGGTGCCGAGGAAGCCTCGGCACCCCCCTGCGGGACGGCTAACGGCCGTTGAAGGCGTCCTTCAGCCGGGAGAACAGCCCCTGCTGCCCGGGCGCGAACTGGCCGGACGGCCGCTCCTCGCCGCGCAGCACCGCGAGCCGGCGCAGCAGCTCCTCCTGCTCGGCGTCGAGCTTGGTGGGCGTCTGCACCTCGACATGCACTATCAGGTCACCGCGGCCGCCGCCGCGCAGGTGGGTGATGCCCCGCCCGTGCAGCGGGATCGACTGGCCGGACTGGGTGCCGGGCCGGATGTCGACCTCCTCCAGCCCGTCCAGGGTCTGCAGCGGCACCTGGGTGCCGAGCGAGGCGGCCGTCATCGGGATGGTGACCGTGCAGTGCAGGTCGTCGCCGCGGCGCTGGAAGACGGCGTGCGTGGTCTCGGCGATCTCCACGTACAGGTCGCCGGCCGGGCCGCCGCCGGGGCCGACCTCGCCCTCGCCGGCCAGCTGGATCCGGGTGCCGTTGTCGACACCGGCGGGGATCTTGACGGTCAGGGTGCGGCGGGCGCGGACCCGGCCGTCGCCGGCGCACTCCGGGCACGGGGTCGGCACGACGGTGCCGAAGCCCTGGCACTGCGGGCAGGGCCGGGAGGTCATGACCTGGCCCAGGAAGGACCGGGTGACCTGGGAGACCTCGCCCTTGCCGCGGCACATGTCACAGGTCTGCGCGGAGGTGCCGGGGGCCGCGCCCTCGCCGCTGCAGGTGGTGCAGGTGACGGCGGTGTCGACCTGGAGCTCCTTGGTGGTGCCGAACGCGGCCTCCTCCAGGGTGATCTCCAACCGGATCATGGCGTCCTGGCCGCGCCGGGTCCGCGAACGCGGGCCGCGCTGGCCGGAGGCGGCGCCGAAGAAGGCGTCCATGATGTCGGAGAAGCCGAAGCCCGCCGCGCCCGCGCCGAAGCCGCCCGCGCCGCCCCCGCCGTTCGGCGAGAGCGGGTCGCCGCCGAGGTCGTAGACCTGGCGCTTCTGCGGATCGGAGAGCACCTCGTAGGCGGCGTTGATCTCCTTGAACCGCTCCTGCGTCTTCGGGTCCGGGTTGACGTCCGGGTGCAGTTCGCGTGCCAGGCGCCGGAACGCCTTCTTGATCTCGTCCTGCCCCGCATCCCGTCGGACGCCGAGTACCGCGTAGTAGTCCGTGGCCACCAAATGCTCCGCTTGTTCCGCCTGTAAGAGTGCTTGCGATTCAGGGCGCCGTTAAGTCTTTTAACGGCACCCGTTCCTACGACTCGGCCAGGATCTGGCCCACGTACCGTGCCACCGCTCGCACCGCCCCCATTGTGCCCGGGTAGTCCATCCGGGTCGGACCGATCACACCCAGCTTGGCCACGCTCTCGTCGCCCGAACCGTAACCGACCGAGACGATCGAGGTGGAATTCAGCCCCTCGTAGGCGTTCTCGCGGCCGATCCGGACCGTCATCCCCGCGTCCGCGGTCTCACCCAGGAGGCGGAGCAGGACGACCTGCTCCTCCAGCGCCTCCAGCACCGGCTGGATGGTCAGCGGGAAGTCGTGGCCGAAGCGGGTCAGGTTGGCCGTGCCGGCCAGCATGATCCGCTCCTCGTTCTGCTCGGCGAGCGTCTCGAAGAGCGTCGCCAGCACGGTCGAGACGGTCGGCCGGTCGGCCGCCTCGAACAGCGCGGGCAGCTCCTCCAGCAGCCCCGGCACGTCCGGCAGCCGCTGGCCGGCCGCCCGCGTGTTGATCCGGCTCCGCAGGTCCGCCAGGACGGTCTCGCCGACCGAGCCCGGGCAGTCGACCATCCGCTGCTCGACCCGGCCGGTGTTGGTGATCAGCACCAGCATCACCTTGGCCGGGGCCAGCGCCACCAGCTCGATGTGCCGCACCGTGGAACGGGTCAGCGAGGGGTACTGCACCACCGCGACCTGGCGGGTCAGCTGGGCCAGCAGCCGCACGGTACGGGCGACCACGTCGTCGAGGTCCACCGCGCCGTCCAGGAAGTGCCGGATCGCCCGCCGCTCGGGCGCGCTCATCGGCTTGACCTCCGCCAGCCGGTCGACGAACAGGCGGTACCCCTTGTCGGTGGGGATCCGCCCGGCGCTGGTGTGCGGCTGGTGGATGAAGCCGTCCTCCTCCAGCGCCGCCATGTCGTTGCGGACGGTCGCCGGGGAGACCCCGAGGTTGTGCCGCTCCACCAGGGCCTTGGAGCCGACCGGCTCCTCCGTCCCCACGTAGTCCTGGACGATCGCGCGAAGCACCGCGAGCTTGCGGTCGTCGAGCTGGCGGACCTCACCGGCCATGGGGCACGCACCTCCGTCTGCACGCGTTGTCCGTTGTGACATGTGTCCGTTTCCGAGCGGTTCGAGCCGATCCGGCAAGGCCCCGGTCTTGGCACTCTGAACACACGAGTGCCAGAACCGTACCTGCCAGTGTAAGGCCCGGGTCCGACGGCAGGAACGGCCCGGCCGGGGTGATCCTGCCCGCAATCCGCGCCGCGCGGGTGATGCCGCCGGCCCGGCCGGGTGGCAGCATCGAAAGCGGACGGCGAACGGAGGACCAGCGATGTCGAGCCCGGGCCAGCCAACCCGATTCGCCCCGGACCGCGGCCTGACCGGCCGGATGGTCGGGACGATGTTCCTGATCGGCCTGCTGTACGTCGGATTCACCGGCCTGCTGATCGTGCTGCTGCGCGGCGCCTGGCCGATCGTGGTCCTGATCTCCGGCGGCCTGTTCGTCGCCCAGTTCTGGTTCAGCGACAAGATCACCGAACGGGCGATGGGCGCCCGCCCCGTCACCCCCGAGCAGTACCCGCAGCTGCACGGCGCCGTCGACCGGCTCTGCGCGCTCGCCGACATGCCCAAACCCCGGGTCGCGGTCACCGACACCGACATGCCGAACGCCTTCGCCACCGGCCGCAACCCGAACAACGCGGTGGTCTGCGTCACCACCGGCCTGCTGCGCCGGCTCGAACCGGAGGAGCTGGAGGGCGTGCTCGCCCACGAGCTGTCGCACGTCGCCCACCGGGACGTCGCCGTCATGACGGTGGCCGGCTTCCTCGGCGTGCTGGCCGGCGCGATGACCCGGATCGCCATGTACGGCGGCTTCCTCGGCGGCCGCAACAACAACGACTCCAACGCCGCGATCGCCGCCCTGGTCATCCCGCTGGTGTCGGTCGCCGTGTACGCGATCAGCTTCCTGCTGACCCGGCTGCTCTCCCGCTACCGCGAACTGGCCGCCGACCGGGCCGCCGCCCAGCTCACCGGCCGGCCCAGCGCGCTCGCCTCCGCGCTCACCAAGGTCACCGGCCAGATCGCCGCCATCCCGACCAAGGACCTGCGGCAGGCCCAGGCCTACAACGCCTTCTACTTCGCCCCCGCGCTGAGCGCCCGGGAGGCCGCCACCCAGCTGTTCTCCACCCACCCGACGCTGGAGAAGCGACTGGCCCAGCTGGCCGAGATCTCCACCCGGCTCGGCCACTGAGACACCCCTCCCCCGCCCCCGCCCCGGGAAAGGACCGCCGTGGGAATCCTGGACGCGCTGTTCGGCCGCACCAAGCCCGTCAAACCCGACCTCGACCAGCTGTTCGGCGTGCCCTCCGCCGCCCTCACCCTCGAAGCCGGGGCCGGCTTCCGGCCCACCGGGATCGGCTCGGTCTGCTTCGCCTCCGTCGAGGGCGGCGCCTTCGACGAGGTCGAACGGCAGGTCCGGGCCCTGCTCGACGCCGACACCGGCCGCGGCGGCGTCCCCGTGGAGGCGTCCACCGACGCCTACGGCTACTCCTGGCTGCTCGCCCGGCACGCCCCCGAGGAGCTCCCGGAACTCGTCAACGACCTGCACGCGGTCAACAGCGAACTGGAGGCCAACGGCTTCGGCCCGCAGCTGCTCTGCTCGCTGATCGGCTTCCGCGACGCCCGGGAGCGGCCGCTGGCCCTGGTCTACCTGTACAAGCGCGCCGCGTTCTACCCCTTCGCGCCGCTGCCCGGCGGCGCGGAGAAGCGCGACAGCCCGCTGGAGCTCCAGGTCAACGCGCTGCTCGGGAACGACCTGCGGCTGGAGAAGGACCTCACCCGCTGGTTCCCGGTCTGGGGCGCCCCCGGGCTGTGAAAATCCGGTGGCCCCACCGGCGCGCTCCCCCTAGGGTCCGCCCGTGATCAACTGGAGCGCGATCGAGTCCGCCGACCCCACCCCCGAGACCCTCGCCGCCGTGAGCGCCGCCCTGCGCTCGCCCGACCCGCACGTGCGCGACAGCCTCGCCTACGAACAGCTGTGCCGCTGGGTGCCCCTCCTCACCCCCGAGCAGCGCCTCGCGCTCGGCGACGAGATGGCCGAACGCCTCACCGACCCCGAGATCCAGGCCCGCACCTTCGCCCCGCTCGTCCTCGCCGACCTCGTCGACCTCGGCGCCTACCGCCCGGCCTGGCTGGAGGCCTTCGCCCACTGGTACGTCGGCGAGACCGACCTGCGCGGCTTCGACCCCGAACTCGGCTGGCTGCACGCCGTCGCGCACGGCGCCGACCTGCTGGCCGCCCTCGGCCGCGGCCCCCTGCTCGCCGACCCGACCCCGCTGCTGGACCTGGTCACCGCCCGGCTGCTCGCCCCCACCGACCACGTGCTGGACGCCATGGAGGACGACCGGCTCGGCCGCGCCGTCGCCCAGATCCTCACCCGGCCGGACCTGACCGAACGCCAGGCGCTCGACTGGCTCGACCCGATCGCGGCGCAGCCGCCGCGCCGCCCGTCCGCGACCACCGGCGCCGTGCCCGCCGTCGTCTCCAACACCCTGCGCACGCTGCGGATGGTGTACGTGCTCGCCGACCGGGGCGTGCGGACGGAACGCGGCGCCGACCCCGTGCCGCTGCCGCACTCCGCCGCCCTGCGGGCGCGGATCGCCGGGATCCTGGTGCTGAACTCGCCGTTCACGGGCTGACGCCTCGTAGACTCCGGGACATGCGCAGCCGCTCGTACGGACCCGACCTGACCCCGCCGTGGAAGAAGCAGGCCCCCGCCCCGGAGGTGCCGGCCGAGCGGGACCTGGTGGTCGAGGAGGCGGCGACCGGCTACTGCGGGGCGGTGGTGCGCTGCGAGAAGACCGCCGAGGGGTTCACCGTCACCCTGGAGGACCGGTTCGGCAAGCACCGGGTGTTCCCGCTGGTCCCGCGCGGCTTCCTGCTGGAGGGCCGGGTCGTCACCCTGGTCCGGCCCACCGGCCCGGCCCCCGCCCGCACCCCCGGCCGCACCGCCTCCGGCTCGGTCGCCGTCCCCGGCACCCGGGCCCGGGTCGCCCGCGAGTCCCGGATCTACGTCGAGGGCCGGCACGACGCCGAGCTGGTGGAACGGGTCTGGGGCGACGACCTGCGGATCGAGGGCGTGGTCGTCGAGTACCTGGAGGGCGTCGACGACCTGCCCGCGATCGTCGCCGACTTCGCCCCCGGCCCCGGCCGCCGGCTCGGCGTCCTGGTCGACCACCTGCTCCCCGGCACCAAGGAGCACCGGATCGCCGCCCGGGTCACCGGCCCGGCGGTCCTGGTCGTCGGCCACCCCTACATCGACGTCTGGCAGGCCGTGAAGCCCGCCTCCGTCGGCATCCCCGCCTGGCCCGCCGTCCCGCGCGGCGAGGACTTCAAACTCGGCACCTGCCGCCGCCTCGGCTGGCCCGAGAACACCCCCGCCGCCTGGAAGCGCATCCTCGCCGCCGTCGACTCCTTCAAGGACCTGGAACCGGAGCTCCTCGGCCGCGTCGAGGAACTGATCGACTTCGTCACCCAGCCGGATCAGGAATAGGGCTGGAACTCCGTGGTGTCAAGCGTGATACCCAGCAGATCCAACGGCACCGGCTCGCCGAACTTGGTGGTCCGCTCGACCACGTAGTCCGGCAGCCCCGAGGCGGCGGCCCGGGTCGGCTCGGTGAGCAGGACGCACAGGCCCTTGATCGGATCGACGATCAGGCACACGGGGATCGCGCCCTCGGCGTACAGCTCCCGCTTGGTCCGGTAGTCGCGGAACACACTGGTTTTGGAGACCACCTCGACCGCCAGCGTCACTGCGGACGCGGACAGCAACCGCCCGGACTCCTCGACCGCCCCGCGTTCGAACACGACCAGGTCCGGCTGGGGCTCGCTGACCGCACCAACGAAGGCCACGTCCTGTGTGGTCAGGGCGTTCCACCGGTCGTACGGTGTCTGATGCTGGATGGCGCGGATGATGAGGTTGTGGACCATGTCACGCCCTGCCATCATCACGATTTCCCCCCTGATGAGCTCGGCCTTGAAGCCTTCCGGGACCTCCAGGTTTTCGAAGATCCCAGTCATCCGGTCATCGATGGCGGTCATTGCGCGCTCCCTCCGACGGCTGACACCACGTTAACGACTATCAGTCCACCAGGTCACGTACCACCGCGTCCGCCAGGAGGCGGCCCTGGAGGGTGAGGGTGGCGCGGCCCTGGGCGTAGGTGTCGGGGGCGAGGAGGCCGTCGGCGAGGTGGCGGGTGGCGGCGGCGCGGCCGGCGGCGGTGAGGAGGTCGAGCGGGATGCCCTCGGCGAGGCGCAGTTCGAGCAGGACGCGCTCGACCCGGCGGTCCTCGGCGGTGAGCCGTTCGCGGCCCTGGGCCGGGGTGCGGCCCTCGGCGAGGGCCCGGGCGTAGCCGGCCGGGTGCTTGGCGTTCCACCAGCGGACGCCGCCGACGTGGCTGTGCGCGCCCGGGCCGGCGCCCCACCAGTCGGCGCCGGTCCAGTACAGCTCGTTGTGCCGGCAGCGGCCCTCCGGGGTGGTGGACCAGTTGGAGACCTCGTACCAGGAGTAGCCGGCGGCGGCGAGCGCCTCCTCGGCGATCAGGTAGCGGTCGGCGTGCACGTCGTCGTCGATCATCGGCAGTTCGCCGCGCTTGACCCGGGCGGCGAGCCTGGTGCCGTCCTCGACGATCAGCGAGTAGGCGGAGACGTGGTCCGGCCCGGCGCCGATCGCGGCGTCCAGGGAGGCCCGCCAGTCGTCGTCGGACTCGCCGGGGGTGCCGTAGATGAGGTCCAGGTTGACGTGCTCGAAGCCGGCCGCGCGGGCCTCGGCGACGCAGGCCTCGGGGCGGCCGGGGGTGTGGTGGCGGTCGAGCAGCTTCAGCACGTGCGGGCGGGCGGACTGCATGCCGAAGGAGATCCGGTTGTAGCCGCCGGCCCGCAGTTCGGCGAGGTAGGCGGGGTCGACGGACTCCGGGTTGGCCTCGGTGGTGACCTCGGCGTCCTCGGCGAGCCCGAACTCGTCGCGGATCGCGGCGAGCATCTTCACCAGGTCGCGGGCGGGCAGCAGGGTGGGGGTGCCGCCGCCGAGGAAGACGGTGCGCACCGGCAGGTCGGCGCCGCCGAGGACCTTCCGGGCGAGCCGGATCTCGGCGACCACGTTGTCCGCGTAGGTCTCCTGGGAGGCTACCGCCCCCGAGGAGCGCAGCTCGGTGGCGGTGTAGGTGTTGAAGTCGCAGTAGCCGCAGCGGCTCGCGCAGTAGGGCACGTGCAGGTAGAAGCCGAACGGCCGGGAGCCCAGCCCGTCGAGGGCGTGCGCGGGCAGGGAACCGTCGGACGGCACCGGTTCGCCGTCGGGGAGTGCGGAGGGCATGCACCCATTGTCCCGTACGGCCGGAGTGTTCCTCCGGGCCGTACGGGACGGGGGCGGCTCAGGCCTCGTTGGAGCCCGCGTACATCGCGGTGACCGCGTCCGCGTAGGTCCGCTCGACCACCGGGCGCTTGATCTTCAGGCTCGGGGTGAGCTCGCCGTGCTCGACGTCCAGGTCGCGCGGCAGCAGGTGGAACTTCTTGATCGTCTGCCAGCGCTGGAGCGAGCCGTTGAGCCGCTGCACGAAGCCGTCGATCAGCTTGTGCGTCTGCGGGTCGGCGACCACCTCGGCGTAGGACTTCCCGGCCAGGCCGTGCTCGGCGGCCCACGGCATGATCGCCGCCTCGTCCAGGCCGATCAGCGCGGTGCAGAAGTTGCGGCTGGCGCCGATCACCAGGACATTGCTGACGAACGGGCAGACCGCCTTGAACTTGCCCTCCACCTCGCTGGGCGCGACGTACTTGCCGCCGGAGGTCTTGAACATGTCCTTCTTGCGGTCGGTGATCCGCAGCACGCCGTCCGGGGACAGCTCGCCGATGTCCTCGGTGTGGAACCAGCCGTCCGCCTCCAGCACCTCGGCGGTCTTCTCCGGCAGGTTGTGGTAGCCGCGCATGATGCCCGGGCCGCGCAGCAGGATCTCGCCGTCCTCGGCGATCCGCACCTCGGTGCCGGGCAGCGGACGGCCCACCGTGCCGACCCGGATGTCCTCGGCCCGGTTGACGCAGGAGCCGGCGCTGGTCTCGCTCAGGCCGTAGCCCTCCAGGATCGGCACCCCGGCGCCGACGAAGAAGTAGCCGATCTCGGGGGCCAGCGCGGCGCTACCGGAGACCGCCCCGCGCAGCCGCCCGCCGAACGCCGCCCGAATCTTCGCGAACACGAGTCTGTCGGCCAGCGCGTGCTTGAGCCGCAGGCCCAGCGGGGCGCTCCCGACGCCGGTGGCCACCCGGTTCTCCTGGACCGTGCGCGCGTAGTCGCGGGCGGTGGCCGCCGCCCACAGGAAGATCTTGTACTTGGCGCCGCCCTCGGCGCGGGCCTTCCCGGCGATGCCGTTGTAGACCTTCTCGAAGATCCGCGGCGCCGAGGCCATGATGGTCGGCCGGATCACCGGCAGGTTGTGGATGATCCGGTCGACCCGGCCGTCCAGCGCCATCACGTGCCCGGTGGCGATCTGCCCGGAGATCAGCGTCTTGCCGAACACGTGCGACAGCGGCAGCCACATGAACTGCACGTCGTCGGCGGCCAGCAGCCCGGTCAGCTCCTGGGCCCGCCCCTCGTACGCCCAGCAGTCGTGCACCAGGCGCACGCCCTTGGGGCGGCCGGTGGTGCCGGAGGTGTAGATCAGGGTGGCCAGCTGCTCCTTGTCGAGCGCGGCGACGGTCTTCTCGACGGCGTCCGGCCGCTCGGCCAGGTGCTCGGCGCCGAGCCGCTCCAGTTCGGCGAAGCTGAGCACCTTCAGCCGGCCGGCCTCGGGGGCCTCGGCGGGCGCGTCGAACAGGACGACGGTCTCCAGCTCGGGCAGCCGGTCCAGCGCGGGGACGATCTTGGCGAGCTGGGCGGCGTTCTCGGCGAACAGGGCCCGGGAGCCGGAGTCGGAGAGGATGAACGCGGTCTCGTCCGCGTTGGTGCTCGGGTAGATGGCCGTGGTGGCGGCGCCCGCGCACATGTTGCCGAGGTCGGCGAGGACCCACTCCAGGCGGGTCGAGGAGGCCAGCGCGACCCGGTCCTCGGCCCGGATGCCCAGCGCCAGCAGGCCGGCCGCCACCCCGTACACCCGGGCCGCGGTCTGCGCCCAGGTCAGCGAGCGCCACTGCTCGGCGCCGGGGGCGCCGTCCGCGGCCTGCTCGTCCACCGGGGCCGGATAGCGGTAGGCCTCGGCGCCCGGGGTCAGGGCGACCCGTTCCTGGAACAGGTGCGCGACCGAGGCCGGACGCCCGGCGATGATGTCGGCACTGCCGGAGTCGATCAGGGACTGCGCGGAACTCAACGAGGACCTCCGGGGGCGGGTGGCCGTCTGAGGGACTGGCTCTGAGGCTGGGGATCGTCTCCGAGACCGGGACACGGCTTCCGTGGGGGCGGTCGCCGACACTCTTGGCAACCTGGCCGATACCGACGAGTAACAAGAGGGCAGTCAGCAGCCTAGGGGGAAACCGGTCATTCCGTAAGAGGGCGGGCCGAGTCGACACCCTCCCGGATCACGAGTGCCCGCCGCCATACCCGTGGCGCCCCGGCACCACCGCGCCCACCGGGACGTTCGGCAAAGGACTGGACAAAGATCCGGCTCGCTTGCCCGGAATCGCGGGCACGAGCCGCGCCAGCACCGAGAATTGGGATGCCAACGCCGCCGCCGACGACAAGAGTGAGCCAGTGCTGATCAGACTGCTCAGGGCGTACCTACGCCCCTACACCCGACCGATCACCCTGCTGGTGCTCCTCCAGCTGGTCTCCACCCTCGCACTGCTCTACCTGCCCACCCTCAACGCCGACATCATCGACAACGGCGTGGTCAAGGGCGACACCGGCTACATCCTGCGCGTGGGCGCCGTCATGATCGGCGTCACCCTGCTGCAGACCCTCTGCTCCATCGTCGCCGTCTACTACGGCGCGCGCACCGCCATGGCCGTCGGCCGCGACCTGCGCGCCGACGTCTTCGACCGCGTCCAGGGCTTCTCCGCCCGCGAGATGGGACAGTTCGGCGCCCCCTCGCTGATCACCCGCACCACCAACGACGTCCAGCAGGTCCAGATGCTGGTCCTGATGGCCTTCACCCTCATGGTCGCGGCGCCCATCATGTGCGTCGGCGGCATCATCATGGCCCTCAACCAGGACGTGCCGCTCTCCGGGCTGCTGCTGGCCGTGATCCCCGCGCTCGGCGCCGTCGTCACCGTCCTCGTCCGCGCGCTGCGCCCGCGCTTCCGCAGCATGCAGGAGAAGATCGACACCGTGAACCGGGTGCTGCGCGAGCAGATCACCGGCATCCGGGTGATCCGCGCCTTCGTCAAGGACGACCACGAGCAGAACCGGTTCGCCGACGCCAACGGCGACCTCACCGGCGTCTCCCTCCAGGTCGGCAAGCTGATGGCCTACCTGTTCCCCAGCGTCATGCTGGTCGTCAACGTCTCCAGCGTCGCCGTGCTCTGGTTCGGCGCCCACCGGATCGACAGCGGCGACATGGAGATCGGCGCGCTCACCGCCTTCCTCTCCTACCTGCTGCAGATCCTGATGAGCGTCATGATGGCCACCTTCATGTTCATGATGGTGCCGCGCGCCGAGGTCTGCGCCGAACGCGTCCAGGAGGTGCTCACCACCTCCTCCAGCGTCGTCCCGCCCGCCGCGCCCGTCACCGAGGTCCTGCGCCGCGGCCACCTCGAACTGCGCGACGTCGACTTCCGCTACCCCGGCGCCGAGGCGCCCGTCCTGCGCGGCATCGACATCAGCGCCCGCCCCGGCGAGACCACCGCCGTCATCGGCTCCACCGGCAGCGGCAAGTCCACCCTGCTCGGCCTCGTCCCCCGGCTCTTCGACGCCACCTCCGGCCGGGTCCTGCTCGGCGGCGTCGACGTCCGCGACCTCGCCCCCGAGACCGTCGCCGACAGCGTCGGCCTCGTCCCGCAGAAGCCCTACCTGTTCTCCGGCACCATCGCCGGCAACCTGCGCTACGGCCGGCCCGACGCCACCGACGAGGAACTCTGGCACGCCCTGGAGATCGCCCAGGCCAAGGAGTTCGTCGAACGGCTGCCCGAAGGCCTGGACGCGCCCATCGCCCAGGGCGGCAGCAACGTCTCCGGCGGCCAGCGCCAGCGCCTGGCCATCGCCCGCACCCTGGTCCGCCGGCCCGACATCTACCTCTTCGACGACTCCTTCTCCGCGCTCGACTACGCCACCGACGCCAAGCTGCGCAAGGCCCTCGCCCGCGAGACCTCCGACGCCACCGTGCTGATCGTCGCCCAGCGCGTCTCCACCATCCGCGACGCCGACCGGATCATCGTCCTCGACGAGGGCGCCGTCGTCGGCACCGGCACCCACCGCGAACTCATGGCCGGCAACCCGACATACCGGGAGATCGTGCTCTCCCAGCTCACCGAGCAGGAGGCGGCGTGACCACCCCCGACAAGCCCGCACCCGACCTCCGCAAGGGCCCGCCCGCCGGGGGCGGCAAGCCGGTCCCGCAGGCCGGCGACTCCCAGGCCGCCGCCGCCCGCCGCGGCCCCGCCGGCCCCGGCCGCTTCATGGGCGGCCAGGGCGCCGAGAAGTCCATGGACTTCAAGGCCTCCGGCAAACGCCTGCTCAAACTGCTGCGCCCCGAACGCGCCCTCATCACCGGTGTCCTCGCCCTCGGCACCCTCAGCATCGGCGCCGCCATCACCGGCCCCAAGATCCTCGGCCACGCCACCGACCTGATCTTCGCCGGCGTGGTCAGCGCCCGCTTCCCCGCCGACACCTCCAAGCAGCAGATCGTCGACGGCATGCGCGCCCGCGGCGACACCGACCTCGCCGACCTGCTCTCCTCCGTCGACTTCACCCCCGGCCAGGGCATGGACTTCGACGCCATCGGCTCCGTCCTGCTCTGGGTCCTCGCCCTGTACGTCGCCTCCGCCCTCTTCGGCGTCGTCCAGGGCCGGCTCGCCGCCCGCGCCATCCAGCGGGCCGGCTACCGGCTCCGCCAGGACACCGAGGCCAAACTCGCCCGGCTGCCGCTCAGCTACTTCGACAAGCAGCCGCGCGGCGAGGTCCTCAGCCGGGTCACCAACGACATCGACAACATCAGCCAGACCATGCAGCAGACCATGGGACAGGTCGTCAACTCGCTGCTCACCGTCGTCGGCGTGCTCGCCATGATGTTCTGGATCTCGTGGCTGCTCGCCCTCATCGCGCTGATCGCCGTCCCGCTCTCGGTGGTCGTCGCCACCCGCGTCGGCAAGCGCGCCCAGCCCCAGTTCGTCCAGCAGTGGAAGTCCACCGGGCAGCTCAACGCGCACATCGAGGAGATGTACACCGGCCACACCCTGGTCAAGGTCTTCGGCCGGCAGCGGGAGTCCGCCGCCACCTTCCGCGAGCACAACGAGGCCCTCTACGCCTCCAGCTTCAAGGCCCAGTTCATCTCCGGCGTCATCCAGCCCGCGATGATGCTCATCGGCAACCTCCAGTACGTGCTGATCGCCGTCGTCGGCGGCCTGCGGGTGGCCAGCGGCGCGCTGTCCATCGGCGACGTCCAGGCGTTCATCCAGTACTCCCGGCAGTTCAGCCAGCCGCTCACCCAGGTCGCCAGCATGGCCAACCTGGTGCAGTCCGGCGTCGCCTCCGCCGAACGCGTCTTCGAACTCCTCGACGCGCCCGAGCAGACCCCCGAACCGGCCATGCCCGAACGCCCCGACACCCTGCGCGGCCGGGTCGTCTTCCAGGACGTCGCCTTCCGCTACGAGGCCGACAAGCCCCTCATCGAGGACCTCTCGCTCAAGGTCGAACCCGGCCAGACCGTCGCCATCGTCGGCCCCACCGGCGCCGGCAAGACCACCATGGTCAACCTGCTGATGCGGTTCTACGAGGTCAGCGGCGGCCGGATCACCCTCGACGGCGTCGACATCGCCGCCATGTCCCGCGAGGAACTGCGCTCCGGCATCGGCATGGTCCTCCAGGACACCTGGCTGTTCGGCGGCAGCATCGCCGACAACATCGCCTACGGCGCCGAGGGGGCCTCCCGCGAACAGGTCGTCGAAGCCGCCAAGGCCGCCCACGTCGACCGCTTCGTCCGCACCCTGCCCGACGGCTACGACACCGTCATCGACGACGAGGGCGCCGGCGTCAGCGCCGGCGAGAAGCAGCTCATCACCATCGCCCGGGCCTTCCTCGCCCAACCGTCGATCCTCGTCCTCGACGAGGCGACCAGCTCCGTCGACACCCGCACCGAGGTGCTCATCCAGCGCGCCATGGCCCGGCTGCGGACCGGCCGCACCAGCTTCGTCATCGCGCACCGGCTCTCCACCATCCGGGACGCCGACGTGATCCTGGTGATGGAGAGCGGCTCCATCGTCGAACAGGGCACCCACGACGAACTGATCGCCGCCGGGGGCGCGTACGCCCGGCTCTACCAGGCCCAGTTCGCCGAGGCGGTCGCCGAGGTCGAGTGAGCCCCCGGGAGCCCGGGGCGGTGGCGCGGCCACCGCCCCGGGCTCTCCCGTCCCCCGGCGGGTCCTTTCGCGTTCCCCGGCGGTCTTCATGATCGCGGGGCCGGACGCTACGGTAGGGCCCGTGAGTGACGACCCGTCGGCGGCAGCCGCGACCCAGCCCGGCGACACGCCCGCCCCGGACGCCTTCGAGACCTACCGGCGCTACCTCGGCTCCGTCGCCTACCGGCTGCTCGGCTCCTTCACCGACGCCGAGGACGTCCTCCAGGAGGCCTGGCTGCGCTGGCGCGCCACCGACCGCACCGCGGTCGCCGACCCCCGCGCCTACCTCACCACCGTCGTCACCCGGCTCTGCTACGACCAGCTCGGCTCCGCCCGGGCCCGCCGCGAGGCCTACTACGGCGAATGGCTGCCCGAACCGACCGTCACCTTCCAGGACACCCCCGCCTCCCCCGCCGAGCTCGCCGAACTCGGCGAGTCCGTCTCGATGGCCCTGCTCGCCGTCCTGGAACAGCTCAGCCCCGCCGAACGCGCCGCGTTCGTGCTGCACGACGTCTTCGCGGTCGGCTTCGACGAGATCGCCGCCTCCCTCGACCGCACCCCCGACGCCGCCCGCCAGCTCGCCTCCCGCGCCCGCCGCCGGGTCAAGGACGGCGGCCGCCGGTCCAGCGCCGACCGCGCCGAGCACCGGCAGGCGGTCGAGGCGTTCGCCGCCGCCAGCACCCGCGGCGACATCGAGGGCCTGCTCGCCGTCCTCGACCCCGAGATCGTCTGGCACTCCGACGGCGGCGGGATCGTCCGGGCCGGCATCCGCCCGGTGCTCGGCTCCGACAAGGTCTCCCGGCTGGTCCAGGGTCTGGTCGCCAAGTGGTTCACCCCCGGCATGCGGCTCGACTTCGCCCTGGTCAACGGCGAACCCGGCCTGCTCTGGATCGACGAGTCCGGCCGGGTCGGCGGCGTGCTGGCGTTCACCGTCGCCGACGGCCGGATCACCGAGGCGTTCACCGTGGTCAACCCGGAGAAGCTCACCCACCTCAACCCGGCCGGCGCCTGAGCCACCCCGCGGCCGGCCGGGGTGTGACGCGGGTCACCGTCACACTCCGGCCGGCCGCGTCGTCCCCTTCCCGAACAGCGCCCCGAGGGCGCGCACGGAATGGAGGCGGACGAGATGAGCAGCACCACCACCGGCAAGCGGATCGTCGTCCTGGGCGCCGGCTACGCCGGACTCACCGCGGCCAAGGGCGCCGGACGGCAGCACAGCGTCACCCTGGTCGCCCCCGAGGAGCGGCTCCTGCACCGCATCCGCCAGCACGAGGAGGCGGCCGGCCGCGGCCGCGACTGGCCCGCCATCGGCGACCTGACCCGCGGCCGCGGCATCCGCCACCACCGGGCCCGCGCCGTCGAACTCGACCTCGCCGGACACAAGGTCCTGCTCGACGACGGCACCGCCCTCGACTACGACACCCTGGTCTATGCCCTCGGCAGCCGCACCGCCTGGCACGGCGTCCCCGGCGCCGTCGAGCACGCCCACCCCGTGGAGCGCGCCGCCGAGGTCCGCCGCCGGATCCGCGAGGCCGACCGGCCCGGCACCCTCGCCGTGGTCGGCGGCGGCGCCACCGGCATCGAACTGGCCACCGAACTCGCCGAGGCCCACCCCGACTGGCGGGTGCGGATCGTCTCGGCCGGACAGGTCGGCGGCATCTACTCGCCCAAGGGCCGCGCCCACGTCCGCCGCGTCCTCGACCGGCTCGGCGTCGACGTCCACGAGAACGCCACCGTCACCGAGGTCACCCCCGACGGACCGCGCACCACCGCCGGCCCGGTCGACGCGGACCTCACCGTCTGGGCCGCCTCGCTGGAGCCGCACCCGCTGGCCGCCGAGGCCGGACTGGCCGTCGACGAGCGCGGCCGGGCCCTGGTCGACGACCACCTGCGGTCGGTCTCGCACCCGGACGTCCACGTGGTCGGCGACGCCGCCGCCGTCACCGTCCCCGGCGTCGGCACCCTGCGGATGGGCTGCGCCACCGCCCTGCCGCAGGGCCAGTACCTCGGCAAGCTGCTCGCCGGGCGCACCGCGAAGCCGTTCGCGTTCAAGTACGTGGTGCAGTGCGTGAGCCTCGGCCGGAAGGACGGGCTGCTCCAGCTGGTCCACCCGGACGACCGGATGAAGCCCACCGTGTTCACCGGGACGGCCGGGCGGCTGGCGAAGGCCGCGATCGTCGGCGTCGTCTACAGCGCGCTGAAGTAGCGCGCGGGAACGCGGAAGGGCCCGGGCGGGATGCCCGGGCCCTTCCGCACGCGCCTACCGGATTGCTTCTTCCCGGACTACTTCTTCTCCTTCGGCGCCTCGGCGTCGGTGGACAGCGCGGCGATGAAGGCCTCCTGCGGGACCTCCACGCGGCCGACCATCTTCATCCGCTTCTTGCCTTCCTTCTGCTTCTCCAGCAGCTTGCGCTTACGCGAGATGTCACCGCCGTAGCACTTCGCGAGGACGTCCTTGCGGATCGCGCGGACGGTCTCGCGGGCGATCACGCGCGAGCCGATCGCCGCCTGGATCGGCACCTCGAACTGCTGGCGCGGGATCAGCTTCTGCAGCTTGCCGGCCATCATCACGCCGTAGTTGTAGGCCTTGTCCTTGTGCACGATCGCGGAGAACGCGTCCACCGCGTCGCCGTGCAGCAGGATGTCGACCTTCACCAGGTCGGCGCTCTGCTCGCCGATGGGCTCGTAGTCCAGCGAGGCGTAGCCGCGGGTCTTGGACTTCAGCTGGTCGAAGAAGTCGAAGACGATCTCGGCGAGCGGCAGGGTGTAGCGCAGCTCGACCCGGTCCTCGGACAGGTAGTCCATGCCCTGCAGGTTGCCGCGGCGGGACTGGCAGAGCTCCATGATCGCGCCGACGAACTCGTTCGGCGCCAGGATGGTGCCGCGCACGACCGGCTCGAACACCTCGGCGATCTTGCCGGTCGGGAACTCGCTCGGGTTGGTGACGGTGTGCTCGGAGCCGTCCTCCATGACCACCCGGTAGACCACGTTCGGGGCGGTGGAGATCAGGTCCAGGTTGAACTCGCGCTCCAGCCGCTCCCGGATGATCTCCAGGTGCAGCAGGCCGAGGAAGCCGCAGCGGTAGCCGAAGCCGAGCGCGACGGAGGTCTCCGGCTCGTACACCAGCGCCGCGTCGTTCAGCCGCAGCTTGTCCAGGGCGTCGCGCAGCAGCGGGTAGTCCGAGCCGTCCAGCGGGTAGAGGCCGGAGAACACCATCGGACGCGGGTCCTTGTAGCCGCCCAGCGCCTCGGTCGCACCCTTGTGCATCGAGGTGATGGTGTCACCGACCTTGGACTGCCGGACGTCCTTCACACCGGTGATGATGTAGCCCACCTCGCCGACGCCCAGGCCGTCCGCGACCTTCGGCTCCGGCGAGATGACGCCGATCTCCAGCAGCTCGTGGGTCGCGCCGGTGGACATCATCGCGATCCGCTCGCGCTTGGTGAGCTGGCCGTCCACGACACGGACGTAGGTGACCACGCCGCGGTAGGAGTCGTACACCGAGTCGAAGATCATCGCGCGGGCCGGGGCGTCCTTGACGCCGACCGGGGCCGGGACGGTGTTGACGATGTGGTCCAGCAGGTCCTCGACGCCCAGACCGGTCTTGGCGCTCACCTGGAGGACGTCCGACGGGTCGCAGCCGATGATGTGCGCGATCTCCGCGGCGTACTTCTCCGGCTGGGCGGCCGGCAGGTCGATCTTGTTCAGCACCGGGACGATCGTGAGGTCGTTCTCCAGCGCCAGGTACAGGTTGGCGAGGGTCTGCGCCTCGATGCCCTGGGCCGCGTCGACGACCAGGATCGTGCCCTCGCACGCGGCGAGGGAACGCGACACCTCGTACGTGAAGTCCACGTGGCCCGGGGTGTCGATCATGTTGAGGATGTGGGTGGTGCCGGCCTCGGGACCGGTCTTCGGCGCCCACGGGAGTCGGACCGCCTGCGACTTGATGGTGATGCCGCGCTCGCGCTCGATGTCCATGCGGTCGAGGTACTGGGCGCGCATCTGCCGCGGGTCGACCACACCGGTGATCTGCAGCATCCGGTCGGCGAGCGTCGACTTGCCGTGGTCGATGTGGGCGATGATGCAGAAGTTGCGGATCAGCGCCGGGTCGGTACGGCTGGGCTCTGGCACATTGCTGGGGGTCGCGGGCACCTTGGTCCGATTCTCCGTTGGTCCGGGGGCCGGGGGTGTCCGGATCATCGCTGACCGGCTTCCCGGGCGACCGGACGGTCGTCCGATCGAGATAGTTCCTCCCATCTTCCCACTTCCCGCGAGCGGGGCGCGCGCCACCGTTCGGTTTGGGGCGCACCCGCCGCCCCTGGTAGCGTGGGCGGCTGCACCTGGCCTCGGCATGCCCTCTCAGCAGAACCGACGGCCGCGCGGCGCAACCCCGTTCCAACCGATTACACAGACTGAGGCTCCTTCGTGGCGAACATCAAGTCCCAGATCAAGCGCAACAAGACCAACGAGAAGGCGCGCCTGCGCAACAAGGCCGTCAAGTCCTCGCTGAAGACCGCTCTGCGCAAGGCCCGCGAGGCCGCTGCCGCCGGCGAGACCGAGAAGGCCGTCGTGCTGGCCCGCGCCGCCTCCAAGGCGCTCGACAAGGCCGTGAGCAAGGGCGTCATCCACGCCAACCAGGCCGCCAACAAGAAGTCGGCCATCACCAAGCGCGTCAACACCGTCCAGGCCTGACGCCCCCGGGGCCGCCTCGACGGCCCCACCCCCCTCGGGACGAACCGGCCCTCTACCCGGTACCCCGAGGCGCGACACGACTCGCACCGCACGCGGCCTGCGTTCGCCACGCGGGTGCGGTGCACCTGAGATCCACCGGAAGTGCCTGCTCGCAGGCCCTCCCGCCACTGCCCGACCGGTCCCCACCGGCCGGGCAGTCCGCGTTTCCGGGCCCCTGCGGGCCGCCTGCTCCGTCCGCCCGCTCAGCCGACCCGCTCAGTCGGCGGCGCGGGGCGACGACGGCGCCTGTCCCGCCGTCCGGGGGGACCGCTATGGTCTGGTTCTCCGGCATCCGCGTCATCGCCGATACGTCCACGCCGAGGGCCCGAGGGGGGCACACATTGGGGACACCGCCGCCGACACCGCCGACACCTCCGCCACCACCACCGCCGAGCGGCCAGCCGGGGTTCGGGCCGCCGCCCGGCCTGCCCAGCGCGCCCGGACGGCCCGGCGCCGGCGGCCTGCCCGGCGCCGCCACCGTGCCGGGCACCCCCGCCGTCGGCGGCCGCCGGGGCGGGAACCTGCGGCGCAACGCGATCTGGGCGTTCGTCGGCGCGCTCCTCGCCTCGGCCGTCTGGACCGGCACCGTCGCCGTCGTGCCCGGCCTCGTCCGGGGCGACTCCGCCGCGAAGAGCATCCACGGCTACCACCCCGTCGACCGGATCTGCGACGCGGGCAAGCTCACCGCGTTCCGGGGCAAGTACAAGATGGTGGACAACTACCCGCTGGAGCACACCGGCCGGAGCGATTCCATGGACATCATGCGCTGCTACGCCCTGATGAAGCGCACCACCGGCGACAGCGACCCGACCGACTACGCCACCCTCGACATCCGCGTCGAACTGCACAAGGCGCTCGACTCCGTCCCCGAGTACGCCGCCACCCGGCGCTTCTTCGAGCAGCAGAAGTACGAGATCACCGATGTGCCGGGCCTCGGCGAGGAGGCCTACTTCGCCTACGGCGACGAGCCGACCAACTCCGACAAGACCTTCCACGACATCAACCACTACCTGCAGGTCCGGGACGGCGGCATGACGTACTCGCTGTACTGGACCGACAACTACCAGGTCGGCAAGAACCGCACGCTGGACCGCGAGACCGTCCGCCGCGCGATGCTCGACGACACCCGGGACATCCTCAAGGCCATCGGCGGCGGGTAACCGCCCCGGCCGGCCGCTCCCCCGGCCGCCTCCCGTGCGGCAGGCCCGTTACGGGAGGCTCGGTGCGGGGGGCTCAGTACGACGGACGGGAGCCGGCCCGGGAGGCCCTGGCCACGGCGACCACCGCGCGCTCCAGCGCGAAGGCCGGGTCGTCGGAACCGCCCTTGACGGCGGCGTCCGCCTGCGCGATCGCGGTCAGCGCCACGGCCACGCCGTCGCCCGTCCAGCCGCGCATCTGCTGGCGGACCCGCTCGACCTTCCACGGCGGCATGCCCAGCTCGCGCGCCAGGTCCGCCGGCCGCATGTTCCGCCCCGTGGTCGCCAGCCGCCCGATGCTGCGCACGCCGGACGCCAGCGCGTAGGTGATGCCGGTCGGCGGCTGGCCCACGGCGAGCGCCCAGCGCAGCCGCTCCAGGGCCTCGGCGGCCCGGCCGGTGACCGCCAGGTCCGCCACCTCGAAGCCGGTCGCCTCGGCGCGGCCGCTGTAGTAGCGGGCCACCACCGTCTCGTCGATGGTGCCCTCGACGTCCGAGGTGAGCTGGCTGCACGCCGCCGCCAGCTCCCGCAGGTCGCTGCCGAGCGCGTCCAGCAGCGCCTGGCAGGCCTCCGGCGTCGCCGACCGGCCGAGCGTCCGGAACTCGCCGCGCACGAACGCCAGCCGCTCGTTCGCCTTGGCCAGCTTGGCGCAGGCCACCTCACGGCCGCCGGCCTTGCGGCCCGCGTCCAGAAGCCCCTTGCCCTTGGCGCCGCCCGCGTGCACCAGGACCATGATCACTTCCTCGGCGGGGGCCTCGATGTAGGCCTTGACCTCCTTCACCGAGTCGGCGGAGAGGTCCTGCGCGGCCCGGACCACGATCACCTTGCGCTCGGCGAAGAGCGAGGGCGTGGTCAGCTCGGCCAGGCTGCCGGGCTGCAGGGCCCCGGGCGCGAGATCCCGCACGTCGGTGTCCGGGTCCGCGGCCTTCGCGGCCGCCACCACCTGGGCGACCGCGCGGTCCAGCAGCAGCTCCTCCTGGCCGACCGCGAGGGTCAGCGGGGCGAGCAGGTCGTCGGGTGCACTCTTCCTGGCCATCGCCTACCAGCATCCCACGGGGGACGGACACCCCCGGCCCGGCCGCCCTCGGCGCACGGGACAATGAGCGGGTGACCGAAAGCCCCACCACCACCGACCTGCCGGACGACTTCGACCCGCACGGGCGACTGCTGCTCGTCCTGCCCGACCGCGACGCCGCCGAGGAGGCCTCGGAGGAGCTCAGTGCCGACCACCCGGACCTCGGCGAACTCGAGATCGTCCGCGACGCCCTGGCCGGCGAGGACGACGCCGAGGACGCCCAGTGGCTGGTCGTCGTGGAAGCGCCGGAGACCGGCTGGACGCCCGCCCACCTCCGCGCCCTCGACGCCGTCGCCGTCTCCCACGAAGGCTGGCGCGAGGAGGGCTGAGCGCCTTCCTTCCCCTGCGCACAGGAAGTCGGCGGATCCGACTTCCTGTGCGCACCCGCTGTCGGGCATCACACCCACGCCCCGCCCGCCCGGAGCCCGGCGAATCCGGTGGCCGTGGTCCTCGCACCACACCCGAGCCACCCTGGAACTCGCCCGGCCCGAGCCCCACTCGGGCCGGGCGAGCCGACCACACCTCTCCGGGTCCTCCCTGACCGCCTGCGCAGCTACCCATTGATGGCCATGGATCATCAGGGCGGCGCGCACTGGCCGCAGCCAGCGCGCGCCGCGAACACCCGTGTGCCCAGCTCCCACGTCGTGTTGGCCCACCACCCGTAGCGGAAGAAGGAGGGACCTCCTTCGGTGTGCCCCGGGAACTCGGCTCTGACAGTCGCATCGGAGCCCGGCGCAGCCGGCAGCCGAGGAGGCCCAGTTGCCCCTGCACAGGAAGTCGGCGGATCCGACTTCCTGTGCAGACCCCACCGTTCCTGCCAGGGTCGGACCGGCACTCGCTCCGGTGTTGGGCATCGTGTCCACATTCCCTCCCCTCGCCGTGGGGGGGGGGGGGCCGCCGCCCCCCCCCTGGCCGCGCCCCCCCCCCCCCC